>JBGVEC010000192.1:0-4785 GCA_045119815.1 Paludibacteraceae bacterium
TTATAAACAGTTTACAGCAATGAGACCAAAGATTGACATTAACAAGCTCAAACATCTTCCTACCACAGAGGATATGTTTGTCGATGAGTACGGAGCAAAGGGTACTGCTTCGCGTGATGAGTTCGATGCGAAGTCTCGTGCCTGGTACTATGCCGAGGTGTTGAAGAACGCCCGCAAATCAGCAGGAATTACCCAACAGCAGCTTGCAGATAAGATTGGCAAGAAGCGTGAGTATGTGGCTATGCTTGAAAAAGGAGAAACCGATATGCAGCTATCTACATTCATTATGATTTCGGAGGCAGTCGGATTGAAATTCGCCTTGACATACTAACAAACAGATTGAACGTAGGAATTTGTTTAGTTTCAGTTCATTTATTCGGATGTCCTCTGCCTACCTTTTACCAGTGGGTACTTGGATGGATTAGCTTGTATAATCTCAATAAATCTCTGAATACTATGATGACATTAGGTAAATTTTTAGTAAGGTGGGCAATATGCGGACTGGGCAGGGCTCAAACTAAATAAATGTACTGAAATTGGCAAAGACCGAAGTCAATAGATCCGCATAAAAGGTTCGATTCCTTTCCTGCCCACATAGTTAGAGGTTGTGTTTTTATTTATGACACAACCTCTATTCTTTTTTGGCAATTATCCACTATCCCGTAGCCTATACGCCTCCTTAAATCCACTCATTATTGTCCGTTGTACATCGGAGGTGCGGTAGAGGATTTTACCGCCCACCTGAATGTAAGACAAGATGTCGTTGTTGCGGTAATCCTGGAGTGTTCTTCGGCTCACTTTCAAGATGTGTGCAACCTCCTTATCGGTCAGCAGTTCATCATTGAATGCTCCAGGTTGTCGGCTTTCAAATAACTTCTCAATCGACACTAATAGTCTGTCGATGTTCGAGTGGAACATCTTTACCCACTCATGGTCTTTTTCTCGAATTTCATTGTTCATAGGCTTTCAGTATTTATCATTGTTACTTTACTCATTACAGTCTGTCAAATGGTTCTGCCTCGCCACTTGGCTTCCTTGCGTCTATCCTCCACAATCTTTATAATACGTTCAACATCTTCGGGACGATAGTAGGTCTTGTTTCCAATCTTGCTGAATGCAAGCGTTCCGTTATCACGAAGTGTTTGCAATGTCCTCGGACTGATGCGCAACTTAAGGCAGACATCGTGGTTATCCATCCACTTGTCAATTTTCTTCTCACCGTGTCGGCGACAAAGGTTATCCACTCGCTGCACGAAGTACTCAAACTTGGCAGCAATTCCCTCAAAGGTTTTCTCTTCAAAACTGATGATGTTCATTGTTGTCAATATTTATAGTTACACTTAATTTTCGTTGTTCTGTTGCTATTCCTACTGCAAATAAAAGCAGGAAAAATCATACTGCAATGGGTGTGTCTATACGTGTCATAGGTTGACATATCATTGCATATTCGGTTCGATAAATCACCCCTCTAAATTCAATCATATTCATCGTTACAATCATTTTTCTTTTCGCAGTTATTTCGTTTTGTTGGTGCGAAGTAATGGATAAGTTGTCATACCTCTATGATTCATCAAGTCTGTTGCAGTATGTGGCATAGTTCGTGGCACTTTAACCCGTATCTTCACTGGCGATACTCAATTTAGTATAGTTATTACACTTACACACTTAGTTACCAATTAAAGCGACTGCCCGTTTCGGATCTTGTCCGCTGCATTGTCGTTTGTTAGACCGATGCTTATCCGTCTGACAAACTTTTGCCCCGAACATCCGAAACGGACAGCCACTAATCAGTCATAAAAGGATTGCGGATAGACGGACTGCAGAGACATCGGAAGTTGGTCTATCCGCAATCGAAATTAAGGCCTTAATTTCCTCAATTTATGATTCTATCCTCAATTTATCATCACTCCCAATAACAGAAATTTTGAGCAGTCCTCACCATTAGTTCACCTGCCTAAAAAGCAGAATAATACTTAATTGCCTAACCGAATCCAATCGTTTCATTGCCTGAATTATACACACTTACTTTGCTCACGACAATTGGTCAATGTGCGCACTGAGACTGGAGTATAAACCCTAAAAAATAAACAAATGGGAACAACAAAAACAATTGAAAAGAACGCTTCGGCTGAAATGTTTAGCCCTAGCGTATCGCCATCGGCAGCGAGAGATGCCGAAGTTAAAAAGAGTGCTGAATTGGCATTGCAGGATTTTACGCCAAAGAATCGTATTGCAGACTCTGTAATCGATGAGGAGGCAGTAGCCGAGCCACAATCCATTATGGAAGTTTCAACCACTACAGAGGAGCCGCCAACCATCCAACGCAGAGTAAGCAGTAAGCAACGCAAACTCTCGTTGGAGGAGTACCGCAACGCTTATCTGAAAGTACCCGTCATTATCGACCGAAAACCAGTATTCGTCAGTTGCGAGGTAAGGGACAGACTTGAAGATTATGTCCGCAAACTCGGAGGTCGAAAGATGAGTGTTTCTGGCTTGCTTGAGAACATCGCTCGTCAGCACCTCGATACCTACGATGCCGACTTCGAGCAGTGGAGAAAATTGTAATGCAGGGCTGCATGCCGTAATGCCGACCATACAGTATGTCGGCAGGCTGGTCGGACAACCGGCTTGCGATATGGCGAGATTCCGAGAGTGCGAGAAGTCGGAAGCACGGAATAACGGAAGCAACCGATATATCGCTCACGGTACCATTATCAGCGACTGAAAAAGGCACTCCCAGCAACCAAAAACCGTCAATGACGGTGGACGCAGCAAGACCTCAGTCTTGGGGTGTAGCGAGGTTATCTTTCGGGATGCCGAAAAATGTCGGACGAACCGCCATTGCACCCGAAAAACCTCGCTCCACTCCCAAGTGGAGGAATCCGCTCCCGATGGTCGCAGATTGTGAAATGCCAAATTGAAAATCAATAATCAAGTAAAAAGTACAACGATGAATAATAAGAAAACAAGTAAATCAAAGCCAAGAGGCAGACCACAGGTAAGTACCCTGAAACGCCTCACAAAATCAGTAACGGTTAAGTTCTCAAAGCCCGACTATGAGAAGCTACGCCACCGAAGCAAGAATGCCAACCGCACGCTTGCCGAGTATATAAGAGACGCAGCCTTTGATGCCCGAATAGTAGCCAAACATTCGGTTGAGGATGCAGCCGTAATCCGCAACCTTACGGGTATGGCAAACAATCTCAATCAGCTTACAAAGCTGTCGCATCAGACGGGATTCTATCGGACGAAGAATGTAGTAATGGAACTGCTTGCCAAGTTAAAGGAGGTATTAAGCGACTACAAGGCAACAGAAAGGAGGTACAGATGATAGGCAAAATCAAGAAGGGTAAATCCCTTGGTGGCTGCATACGCTATGTGATGGGTAAAGACAATGCAGAAATCATAGCATCGGACGGTGTGCTACTCGGAACAAACAAGGAGATGATTGATAGCTTCAACTATCAAAGCCTCTTAAATCCGAAAATTAAGCAACCGTTAGGACACATTGCATTGAGCTTTAAGCCTGAAGATGCACCACGATTAACCGATGAGTTTATGGCTAAAATCGCATTGGAATATATGGAATTGATGGGCATTAAGAATACCCAATTCATCTTGGTAAGGCATCATAATACCGACAATCCGCATTGTCATTTGGTCTATAATCGCATCAACTATGATGGTAAAGTAATCTCTTCGCAGAACGATTTTAAGCGAAATGAGATTGCTACGAAGAAGCTGAAAGATAAATACGGATTGACCTACGCGGAGGATAAGAGCAAGACCAATGTGCAGAAACTCCACGATCCTGAACGGGTGAAGTACGAGATTCATAATGCAGTTAAGGCAGTTTTGAAACGCAGTAGGACTTGGTGGGACTTAGGCAACCAACTACAAAAGCAAGGCATTGGAATGACCTTCAAGATTAACCGCAGAACGGGTAAAAATGAGGGATTGAGTTTCACCAAAGACGGTTACACTTTCAAGGCTTCCGATGTGAGCAGACAGTTCAGCTATTCAAAACTTAACGCTCAATTAAGCTGGGATATGCCGAAAAAGCAGACCGAAATAGAGCCTAAACAGCGACCGATAAGGCAAGAAGCAGAGCAAAATTACAGTGTTACGGATAACCTTATTGAGGGCAATGGATTAGGTTTATTGACTCCATCGGATGCTCCACCAGAGGATGAGCAACCACCTTCTTGGCAGAAACAAAAGAAGAAGGAACGAAAAAAGAATCGAGGAATAAGATTCTAAGCGAACAAATTTTTCACACTTAAAACAAATTGATATGAGTAATAAAAATTTCAAAAACAACGACCATGAGTCGTTTATGGAAGGCATCTACGGATGCTTGGAAAGAATCGAAACCGCAGTAATTGAATTACAAAAGATTCAACCGAGTGAAGGTAATTCGGCTGTTCTTAATGTGGACAACACTGCATTAGTTCAAGAAATTAAGGCTCTTGTTGAGAATGCTACAGGTGCTAACTGTAAGTACACAGAACGTAAGATTCAGGAACTTACAAAGACTCTGAGTGAAAATCTCGGTGTTGTCAATGATAATGTAAAGGGTGTTTCAAGTAAGAATAAGCCCGATTTTGTAGCCATACAAAATGAGTTAGAGAACCTTAAAAAGTTGACAACATCACTTATACCGATGATTGAGGAGTCCAAAGTTCTCCATAGAGAGAATGACTATAATTTCAATTTAAACTTCAATTCCAAACTTGATTGGTTTATGCTTACACTCAATACTATTGTCATCGCATTCTTAGCGTC
>JBGVEC010000193.1:0-23496 GCA_045119815.1 Paludibacteraceae bacterium
ATAGGATATGGCGAAGTCGTTTGGCGATACTCCTCGCCTACCAAATACACCAAATCTGCCTTGCGCTCTGCCAACATATTGACGAGATTCTGGTGCTCCAAATGAGAATATTCACCTAACTCACGCATTGCACCCAAAATATATGTATCCCCTTGGAAGGCGTTGATAGCCGCCTGCATAGAGGTTGGATTGGCATTGTACGCATCCACAATCAAATGATTGTGAGCCGTTTGCATGGATTGTGAACGATTATTGGTTGGCACATACTGGCGAATAGCCTCTAATGCCTGTTCGTATGAAACGCCAAAACACTTACCCACACATATTGCCGCCGACACATTCTCCGCATTATACTCACCCACAAGATGCGTACCAGAGGGAAGCTTTCCTGTTGTATAAACATAATGCTTATTCAATCGCTCTGCTTTGACTTTGTATCTATAATTCGTATCTATAGCATTCTGATGCATACGTAACAGATATGGATTGTCTGCATTGCGGAAGATTGCACCATAGTGCTTCAATAGGTAGTCGTAGAGTTCTTGTTTAGTACGCTGTACGCCCTCAAATGAGCCAAAACCCTCCAAGTGGGCACGACCGACATTGGTAATCAGTCCGTAGTTAGGCTCAGCTATTTCCACTAGTTCCTTGATGTCGCCAGGGTGAGAAGCTCCCATCTCCACAATCGCAAGCTCGTGCGCGCGCGTGATTTGTAATAAGGTAAGAGGCACACCAATCTGGTTATTGAGATTACCTTGGGTATAGTGGAGATTATACTTCGTGGAAAGGACAGTCGCTAGGAGTTCTTTGGTCGTAGTCTTGCCGTTGGTTCCCGTGATACCGATAATGGGAAGCCCCAACTCGCGACGCCATGCGCGTGCAAGGTCTTGCAAGGCAAGAAGGGTGTCCTCTACGAGGAGGAGAGGACCATTGGCTATGGGCAATGGGCTATGGGCGATGGGTGATGAGGTGAGGGTAGCGAAGACCTCTGGGTCGTCGATGACCGCCAACGAAGCACCTTGCTCAAGCGCCTGTAGGGCAAACTTGTTGCCATCAAAATTGGCTCCGTGAAGCGCAAAGAACACGCAACCTGCAGGCAGATTGCGTGTGTCTGTACTTACGAGGAGAGAGTCCTTATTTTGTATCAAAAAATCCCAATTCATGATGGTGTGGTGATCCAAAAATTATTTTATATTTCCCAATTACTGCCTCCCACTGATCTCACGGATATTACACGGATGAGATTCTATCCAAAAATTATAAAATATTATAGAAAATTATTCAAAATTTCGATAATCATGTTTTGTTTTTGCCCAAATGAATGCAACTCGTTGCATTGGTGGGCAAAACAAAAATTATATTAACAACCATAAGGACAAGAATTGTTGTCAATAATTATCTTCGCCTTTGGCGATTATTTTTTGTTAGGGAGTTCGAGGCCATAGCCTTTCTTCTTATCTTCTACCTTCAAAGCGAGGCTGAGCAAGAATGCCAAGACACCGAACGAAGCGAAGACAACCATTGGAACGACATAACCGTTGGTAGAAACACGAAGCGAACCTATCAACATTGGAACCAAGCACAAACCTATATTCTGTACCCAGAAAATCAAGCAATACGCAGAACCCAAAATCTTCTCGTCAATGATCTTTGGAACAGATGGCCACATAGATGCTGGAACCAAAGAGAAACTAACGCCCAACACCAAAATAGTGCAAAGCGCCAAGGTCTTGCTTGGGAAAGTAGGCAAAACAAAAGCAAAAATACTGTGGCAAATAACCATGATAACCGCACCCACCATCATCATTGAAGCACCTTTACCCTTGTAGTCGATAAACATACCGAGGAAAGGAGTCAAAACCATCGCCAAGATTGGGAACCATTTGAACAAACCTGATGCCTCAGCGTTAGAGATCATCAAAGTCTCCTCAAGGAAGTTGGTTGCAAAGCGTTGGAATGGGAAAATAGCCGAATAGTACAATACGCACAAGAGAGCGATGATCCAGAACATCTTGCTAGAGAAAATCTTGCCAAGGTCAGACACGTGGAACTCATCCTCTGGGTCTTTCATATCGGTACTCTCACCAATAGCCACAAGTTGTTTATCGAACTTAGTGTCCATGATGGTGAACACGAAGAAGTTGAGCAAGCCCACGACGAGCAAGAGTGCTGCGAAAAGCAATGATGCTACTACAGAAGGATTACCATTAGCCGCAAAATGTTCGCTGATAGCAGGAGAGAACGCCATGGCAGCGAACACACCAATACGTGCTATCGCCATCTCTAGACCCATAGCAAGCGCCATTTCTTTGCCTTTGAACCACTTAGCAAGGATCTTACTTACGGTAGTACCTGCCATCTCGCAGCCACAACCGAAGATCATGAAACCAAAGGCAGCCATCTTAGCAGAACCTGGCATAGCAGTCCACCAAGAGTTGAGCCAAACGATATTGTTGGCATCAAACCAATCGGAGATACCGATATATTTAACAGCCGCACCAACGACCATCAAACCTGCAGAGAGAAGTCCGGTAAAACGAACGCCCATCTTATCGAGAATGATACCTGCAAAAATCAAGAAACCAAAGACACACAAGATATATTCGGCAGATGCATAAGTACCAAACACACCTTGATCCCAACCCAAAGTATCATTCAATACAGAAGCCAAAGGAGAAAGGATATCCACGAACATGTATGCGAAAAACATCATTGATGCCACAAGCACGAGGACTGTCCAACGTGCAAATGCTGAGTCGCGGAGAGTAGATTGAAGAGCTTTTGTCATAGTTAATAATTAATAGTTAATAATTAATATCTTGCTTATTACTATTTACAAGGCTTCGTCCTCTGGTTTTTCAACCAAGGGACGAGGCTTTATTTTTTTCTTTTTTTTGAGCCATGCTGCCTTACGTTGTTCGTACTCAGCATAGTGAGATTCTAGATATCCGTCAGCCATGCTTAAAATCTTGGATTTTAAGGGTTAAAAGGGTTCTAGACGCACCTATGGTGCTGTTCCAAAAGTTCTAAAGGTTCAGCTAATTACTTAATACCCAATTCTGCGCGAACAGCAGGAGTGAGATCCAATGCATCTGGTGCAATATACAGCATAGACGCCTTGTCCATCACATAGGTGCAGTTTTGAGCAGCAGCTACCTTGTTGATCGCCTCAAGAAGCTTAGCTTGAACAGGTTGGAGGTATTCCACTTGTTTAGCTTGAAGATCTTTTTGAACAGTTTGGTAGAACATTTGCATACGTTGCTCCAACTCTGCCAACTCTTGTTGACGGAAGTCACGAACAGTAGCAGACATAGTAGCTTGTTGTTGTTGGAACTCTGCTACCTTCTTATTGAACTCCTCTTGCATGTTAGCCAATTGGTTTTCGTAATAAGTTTGAACAGAATCCAATTTCTCACCCATTTTCTTGGTCTCAGGCATTACCGCCATCACCTCTTGAGAAGAGATGTAAGCAATCTTTTGTGCACTTGCAAGCATAGGCAAAACCAATGCAAGCATAAGAATAAGTTTTTTCATTGTAGTTTATGTTTTTTTTAGTTATTATTTCTAGGGGGACTAGCAGTACTAGTATGGCTAGTGATTTATTTAGCGCCGAGTTTCTCGAGAACCTGATCGGAGATATCCAACTTGCTGGACATATAAATCAGACTAGGCTCAGAAGAGCGGTCCTTAACCACGTCATAACGTTTCTCATTAGCTATGTCCTGGATTGCATTATAGACCTCGTCTTGGATAGGTTTGAGCAAGGACTCACGTTTTTTGTACCACTCACCATCTTGACCGAAATACTTGCGTTTGAGCTCAAGCACCTCTTGCTCTTTAGCCAAAATCTCTGCCTCGCGACGCTCTTTCATATCCGCAGAGAGAAAGATCTGCTCTGTTTGGTAGTTGGTAGCTAGTATCTTAGCCTCGTTTTGCGCAGCATCGATATCCTTCTGCCAACGTTTAGAGATCATATTGAGTTGCTCATTAGCTGTCTCATATTGAGGCAGATTCTTGAGAATATACTGCATATCCACATATGCCACAGAAAACTTCTGCGCAGCAATTGGTGCTAGTGCAAGCAACGATAAAAATGCTATAATAAGTATTCGTTTCATTATTAATTAATAATTAATATTTAATAATTAATATTTCGTTTTATAGTTCTTGTCCGAGGACGAAGTGGAATTGGGATCCGCCATACTGATTAGAGCCGTTGATAGGATCGAAGCCCCAGCCCCAGTCTATACCCATGAGTCCAAACATAGGCAAGAACAGACGGACACCCACACCTGCCGAACGCTTGAGGTTAAATGGGTTATAATCCTTGATATCCGCAAAACAGTTACCTGCCTCCACAAACGCCAAAGCCCAAATAGTGGCATTCTGCTCAAGCGAAATAGGATAGCGGAGCTCCATCGTGAACTTATTATACACATAACCCATGTTTCGTCCTACAGCAGGATCGTAAGGGGTAAGCGAACCGGACTGATAACCACGCATAGATACATACTCCGTAGAATAACTAGAGTAGCTAGACATACCGTCACCACCCATATAATAACTCTCAAAAGGAGACTTGACATTGCGGTTGTAGTGACCCAAGTAACCAAACTCGGCACGAGTCATGAGAATCAACTTGGCATCTGGGGTAAGCGGAGTGAAGATCTTACCAGAGAATTTCCACTTGTGATACTCTAGGAGATTGTACTTCTCCGAAGTAGTCATCTTGGCATACTGTTCATCTGTAGTACCCTTGATGAGCGAGTATGGCGGAGTGATCTTGAGTCCCAATGTGAACTGCGATCCACGTCTAGTATAAATAGGGTTATCTATGCTAGAGCGTGAGAGTTGCAGATTGAGTGCGAAATTGTGGCTATTGCCATCGGTAAGGATCATGTATGGCCAGTCCTTCATCATATAGAGCTGGTAGCTCAACTCACCATAGAAGGAGAAGTAGTCATCAGGCCAGCTAAGACGCTTACCATATCCCAAACTAACACCAAAAGTGCGGAGGTACTTCTCTGGGTCGTACTCAGACTCTTGAAGCTGTTGCAAGTAGTCAGAGTTGCCCGAATACGCATAATTGTAGTAATAGTTATTGTAGAGATTTTCGTAGGCTTGATAATAGCGATCCGAGTAACCAGACTGTGCCGCAAAGAATATACTAGCACTGAGGGAGTTAGGACGCTTGCCACCCAACCAAGGCTCTAGGAAAGAGATAGAGGCAGACGTATAGTATCGACCATTGGTACGGGCGTTGATACTGAATGTTTGTCCTTCGCCTTGAGGTACGATACGATAACTCTTAGGGTTGAAGAGGTTCTGGATAGCGAAGTTGGTAAACTTGAGTCCAAGCGAACCCACGAGACCAGTAGCACCCCATCCAAGGGAGAACTCAATTTGGTCACTAGACTTGGTTTCTAACTGATAGGTAATATCTACCGTTCCATCCTCTGGGTTAGGTTGGATATCTGGGACGAGTTTCTCCTGATCAAAGTGTCCCATCTGCGCCAACTCACGGAGAGAGCGCATGATATCGGACTGGCTATAAAGCTGGCCAGGTTTGGTATAGAGTTCGCGACGTACCACGTGCTCGTGCACGCGCGTGTTACCTACTATATTAATCTCGTTGATGGTAGCGGGTTTACCCTCATACATACGCATCTCAAAATCAATTGAATCATTATCAATTCGAACCTCCACAGGAGTAACGTTAAAGAAGAGATAACCTTGGTCCGTATAGAGTTTAGCTACCGCATCGTCATCCTCGTTGAGACGTTTGTTGAGCTCGACAAGGTTGTAGGTATCACCTTTCTTAATACCCAAAACCGCATCGAGGTAATCGTATGGATAAACGGTATTACCTACCCAAGATATGTCACCAAAGACATACTTATTACCCTCATCAATAGTGAGATACACATCCACACGAGTAGAGTCATAAGGCGATTGAACGACACTATCTGCTATGATTTGTGCATCGCGATAACCAATCTCGTTGTATTTTTCAATGATAAGTTTTTTGTCATTTTCGAACTCCTTCTCCACAAACTTTTTGGTACGGAAGAAATTGACAATATTATTATCATTGGTCTTCTTCATCGCACGGTTGATTTGGGTATGCGTAAGCGCCTCGTTACCTGTGATATACAACTGGCCTACACGAGTCTTGTCTTTCTTATCCACATTGACCGCCACTTTCACATAACCAGGGCGAGCAACATCATCGAACTGTAGCACTTGGACCTCGGTATGATAGAAACCTTTCTCCTCGAGATACTTGGTAACGATTTTCTTAGCACGATCTGCGAGGTCGGGAGTCATCTGACCTCCTTGTTTGATGCCCACCTTGACTTCCAAGTCCTCTTGTTCGGTTTTCTTCAATCCATTAAAGACGATTTCAGAGACACGAGGGCGTTGCTTGAGCGCAATCTCCAACCATATCTTATCTCCCTCTATCTTAGTCGCCTTGAACTTGATGTCAGAGAACAATCCCTGTTTCCAGAAACGCTTGAGTGATTTGGTAATCTGATCTCCAGGCACCTCAATCTTATCTCCTACGGCAAGTCCAGAGAAGCCAATCAACACGAAATCCTCATAACTATCCGCACCAGTCACTCGAATATCCGCGATCTCATAAGTTTTGCGTTGCAACGTATATTCAATAACAGGCACTGTGGCTTGTTTCTCCACGGAATCAACCCAGGCCACACGCGTAGTATCTCCAGCTGCAACCGATACAGAGTCCACTTGCGCACGCAAAGGGAGCACAAGCAAAAATGCAAACAATATGATAATATTAAATCTGTTCACTAGTCTTTCCAAATCTTCTTTCACGACCTTGATAGTCCACTATTGCACGATAAAACTCCTCGTTAGTAAACTCAGGCCATAAACAAGGAGTGAAATACATCTCAGAGTATGCCAATTGCCAAAGCAAGAAATTGCTTATGCGCAATTCTCCACTAGTTCGAATAAGCAAATCAGGATCAGGATACTGCGCTGTAGTAAGATGATTAGAGAGAACCTCTTCGTTAATATCCTCAGGTAGGAGTTGTCCATTTTGGACAGCTTGTGCAATATGTTTTGCAGCTTGAATTAACTCCCAACGAGCACTATAGCTAAGCGCAATGATAAGCGTGAGACCGGTATTCTGACTGGTTTGCTCAATGCACTCTAAGAATTTGTCTCGGGTAGCCTGTGGCAAACGACTTAGGTCACCTATTGTTCGTAGCACAATATTATTCTTCATCAAAGTAGGTGTCTCTTTGACAATGGTGTCCACCAACAACACCATAAGTGCATCCACCTCTTCTTTAGGGCGATTCCAGTTTTCCGTTGAAAACGCGTACAATGTCAGATATTGGATACCTAACTCAGCGGCAGCTTCGGTAATACGATGGACAGTCTCAACACCCTGTTTGTGACCAAACATACGTGCTAGACCTTGACGTTTTGCCCAACGACCATTACCATCCATAATAATGGCAATATGGCGAGGTATTCGATCTTGATTTATTTGCTCTTTAAATCCCATTATAATTATCTCTACATTGTACACATATTTTCTTATCATGTGCAAACTCAAAGACAAGTCCCACAGTCAAAGTAGATACGATGTCATTATTCAAAATATTCGAACCATTCATCTGATACGAGTCATTAAATTTTGCTGGATCTACTTGAGATATCACTCCTTCTAATCCATCACCATTCAACATATAAATCTGATGCTGCCATGCTAGTTGCAATTGCCAACGAGGAGCAAACCTCCACTTCAACCCCACTCCAACTGGGATATACATTGCAAATTCAGGTTCGTGGTAGGTATATGTCGTTTTTCCATCGGTAGCTGTTGCGGTTTTCCAACCTACTAATGGATAATCATTTTTACTAGAAGCCAACTCGTTGTAAGCCGTCATACCTATACCCAGAAAGATAAATGGCGTAACAGGATGCATTCTCACATCGTATTCATCCAATCCAAAGTGGAAGAAATTATACTCACCCGTCACATCAAAATGCCACATTGGAGTTTGATATCTTCCAGCTGCTACTCCCCACTCATTATCCCCTTCAATAGTATTAATCACTCGTTGTCTTTGCCCTTTGAACTGCAACGCCCAACGCTCATCAATCTTACAACGGAGTTGAAAACCATAGGATTCACTCGCCGACATAAAAGCATACTCGGCCAATTCACCCATATAGTAGCCGGCGCCTGCTTGTACACCTATTTCCAAACGATAAAAACGCTGGTCAGCAAAAACTGATGTGGACGTTAGTAACATCCACACCAATCCTAAAGCAATTGCAGTATCACGACAAAATGCCTTCGTCACGGATTAATAGGTAATCAAACGATCCTCGTACCACTTACCCAAATTGAAGACAGCGGTAAGGGAGAATAGACAATCATGACTATATCCTACAACATGTTGACTCATCTGATCAAAAGTAGGACGACCAGGAAGAGTATTCTTATTATCTGGAATATCTAAGTTAACATCCGAATAAGAGCCACCCTCCAAGTTACCACTCAAAGAAGTGCCTACTTTGTTGCTAGCAAAGTACAATTGGTATTGGAAAGTACCTTTGAGCTGCACATTATCATTAATACGCCATTTAACACCAAATGCAACTGGAATGTAGAGCGCGCATGCGGTCTCAGCAGGTTTCCAAGAGAGATTTTGCTTATCATCATACTCCTGCTTGTAACCTACGCGAGGATAGCAGGTGTAAATAGCACCCTTGCTGCCAAAATTATTCATTGGACCATCGTAGTTGTAAACCTTGCGTAAGGTTGATTCTTTGTTATACGCAGTCACACCAAAACCAAATCCAATATATGGCACCACATTATAGAGACCTTGCTTGGCCATCATCACGTTACCCAAAGAAAGGAGGTTGTACTCAGCCATAACGTCCACATGCCACATCGCATTGTAGTAAATATTACGAGTAGCAGGGTCATCAACTAATGGTTTGTCAGCCATTTTACGGTACTCTGCATAGCACAAACGTTGACGAGTAGCTTGCACCTTAACGTGCCAACGAGTATCAAAACGATAACCGAGCATAAAACCAAAAGTCTCAATACCAGGCCATCCAAGAGTAGACTTATCACCAAATCCTACCGCATCATAAGACATAACACGACTATATTGACCTAAACCAGTTGGGTCCTCTTGGCCCACATAAAAACCAACACCCGCAGAAGCACCAAACTCCCAACGGTCCATACTTTGACGAATATCAGCAGCACTTGCCATAGTCATCCACATAGGCATAAAAAGAGCCACTAACACTACCAAAAATTTACATTTATTCATAATCTTTTACCTTAAGATAGTTAATTTCAATATTCAGCCCGCAAAGGTACAACTTTTTTTTGACATATGCAAATTATTTTTTAAATAAAAATTTAAATGCATCTACAACACGTGAAATTTCAACCACATTAATCTTTAAATTTTGCGTATTGCATTTTTGTCCTTTAGGTACGATAATCGTTTTAAATCCCAATTTTTCCGCTTCACGAATACGCTGGTCTATGCGATTGACTGGACGTATTTCTCCAGCAAGTCCCACCTCACCTGTGATACAGGTTTGCTCATCCAACGCTATATCCATATTGGAGGATAAAACCGCCGCCAACACAGCCAAATCAATAGCTGGATCGTTGACACGAATGCCACCAGCAATATTGACAAAAACATCTTTTTGGAGCAACTTAAATCCCACCCTTTTCTCTAGAACAGCCAACAACATATTGAGTCTTCGAGCATCAAAACCCGTACTACTACGCTGGGGTGTACCATACGCTGCACTCGCCACAAGTGCTTGAACTTCAATCAATAACGGACGTACACCCTCTACCGCAGCTGCAATAGCGATACCCGACAAACCATCACGATTATTAGAGAGCAGGAGTTCACTAGGATTGCTCACCTCACGCAAACCATCCTGCTGCATTTCAAAAATACCCAGTTCGCTTGTACTACCAAAACGATTCTTCTGTGCACGCAAAATGCGATAGACATAGTGCTGATCACCTTCGAACTGAAGAACGGTATCTACTATGTGTTCCAGCACTTTAGGGCCTGCCAAAGAGCCCTCTTTATTGATATGTCCAACGATGATAAATGGCACATTCTTCTCTTTGGCGTACTGCAAAATTCGCGCCGCACACTCACGCACTTGAGAAAGACTACCAATACTTGCCTCAATGGTCTCCGTACCAATGGTCTGAATACTATCCACTACGACTACTTCAGGCTGCAATTCTGTGACACTATCCAGGATACGCTCCAACGAGGTTTCAGCCATAATATACAGATTATCAGGGCTACCCGCCAAACGCTCTGCACGAAGTTTAAGTTGCTTAGCACTCTCCTCACCACTGGCGTAGAGGGTCTTTTTGCCCCCCATCTTCATGAGTACCTGAAGCGCCAATGTCGATTTTCCAATACCCGGTTCGCCTCCCAAAAGCACCAAACTACCAGGCACCAATCCTCCGCCTAACACACGATTCAATTCAGAAGACTGCATATCAATACGCATCTCCTCTTGCGAACGAACATCTTGAATACGCTGAGGTGTACTACCACGAGTGACAACACCTTTCTTGGTGGAATCAACAGCCACCTCCTCCTCGTAGGTTCCCCATTCGCCACAAACGGGACAACGACC
This sequence comes from Paludibacteraceae bacterium, assembly GCA_045119815.1. Taxonomy (GTDB): domain Bacteria; phylum Bacteroidota; class Bacteroidia; order Bacteroidales; family Paludibacteraceae; genus Colicola. Next base: position 10,696 of record JBGVEC010000193.1, read on the forward strand.
TATCATCTGAGGCGCTTTAGCGCCACAGGAGGAACAGACATATTGTATTTTGAGTTTGGCCATATTCTAGGAAGTTCTAAAGGCAACAGAGTCGCTGTTCTAAAAGTTCTAAAGGTTCTAGAAGTTAGATATCAATTGAGGTGCGTTCAACCGCAAGAACGGTATTAGGGAAGACCTCTTTTGCTTCCTCGAGAAAGACATTGTGGTCATCCTCGCGGGCACTAAAATGTCCTATCACTAGTTTTCCCACACCAGCTAAACGCGCAATATTGGCCGCCTGCTTGGCGGTAGAGTGCGTATGTTTCTTGCATTTATCCACATCCTTTTCCGTATAAGTTGCCTCGTGATACAACACATCCACCCCCGCAATCTGCTCCACGATCTGCTCGCGATACGCCGTATCCGAACAATACGCATACCGTTTTCGAGGCTCTTGAGAGCGATGTTTCTCCGTAAACAGAAAACCACAAGTAGGCACCTTATGTTTGAGCGGGATAGACTCTATCGTTAAAGTACGATCTTCCCATATTACCTCGCGTTTGCGAGGATTAATAGCATGAAAAACAACCTCATACGACAAATCTTGGCAATGATAATCCATCATAGGACGAAGCAACTTCTCCAAATCTCCATGTGCATAAATATGCAATGGTTGCGTGCGATTCATCATACCAAGAGTGGAAATCAACCCTATCAGTCCAAAACAATGATCACCATGAAGATGCGAAATCAAGACTGTGTACAAGCGAGCCGTCTTCACACCCAACTGGCGCATAGTGATTTGCACGCCCTCGCCACAGTCCACCAAAAACGACTTGTCACACAATTCCACCACCTGCCCCGAAGGCGAGTTTTGGAAGGTTGGCATTGCACTACCAGAGCCAAGTATGGTGAGTTGGTTGTTCATTGTTCAGAAGTTTAGAAGTTATCGATGAAGAGACATATACACACGGGTGAAAACAGCCTTGGTATATTGTGGGAAATCGCCTTGAATAATCCAGCCATAATATCCACTATCACGACGGAATACATCCGCTACGCGTTGACCCTTATACTTACCAAAGTTAAATATTTCTACCCCCTCCGCATCATATGCAATACGCCCAGCAAAATCCGCAAAGCGCACATTACCAGTCGTATAATCCGCCAAACCGTTCACATCTTCTGGCAATTCGTAACGCTCCAACTGCGCCTTCAGCACCTCGTATGTCGCCATGGTATCTGCATCCGCAGCATGGGCATGGGTCAGGTCCTTGCCACAATAGAACTTATATGCTGCGACCAACGAGCGAGGCTCTTGACGCTGGAAAATAGTAAACACATCAATCATGCGTTTGGACTTCAGATCGACGTCCATTCCCACACGCAACAACTCCTCTGCCAGAAGAGGAAGATCAAAATGATTGGAGTTATAACCCGCCAAATCCGCATCCGCCAAGGCCGCAACCAACTGAGGAGCAATATCCTTGAAAGTAGGACAAGAAGCCAAATCCTCGTCATATATTCCATGCACCGCACTCGCCTCGTCGGAGATATGCATCTGCACTTCTTGCCCGAGCATCATCATCGTTGGTTTAATGCGGAAGGTCTTTCCCTCCGAACTACCATCGGGAAAGACCTTGTAATAACTCAACTCAACAATCCTATCGGACGCTATATTCAACCCCGTTGTCTCCAAATCAAAGAAGAAAAGCGGGCGAGTCAATTTCAGTTTCATTAGTCGTTCAATAACATTGGCATGAGCAACACTAACAAATCTTGTCCTTCTTCATTCTCTGAAGGCAAGATCAAACCTGCACGAGCAGGATCAGCCAACTGCAACACCACATCTTGAGAAGCGATATTAGACAAAATCTCAATCAAGAATGGAGCCTTAAAGCCAATAGACATTGGCATGCCGGTATAATCACACACGATGGTTTCCTCCGCTGAAGTAGAGAAATCGATGTCTTGTGCAGAAATCTTGATACTATTCTCGCTCAACGCCAATTTCAAGAGGCTAGTACCTGTGTTAGCAAACACAGCCACACGCTTACATGCATTGATTAAAGTTTGACGATCCACTACCACTTTATTGGTGTTATTTTGTGGAATGACTGCGTTGTAGTTAGGGAAACGACCTTCGATCTGACGGCATACAATCACCGTTGTACCAAAGACGAACTTCGCATTCTTTTGACCAAAGGTAACTACCACATCCTCAGTCTCTTTTTGCAACACTTGACGAAGCAATTGAGCAGGTTTCTTAGGCAAAATAAAACTAACGGCTTGCGCACCCTTAACACCCTCGTTAGAATAACGAACCAAACGGTGTGCGTCCGTTGCAACCATAGTAATCTTCTCCTCGTTCAAATCGAAGAAAATACCATTCATCACAGGGCGAAGCTCATCGTCTGCTGTACAGAACAGAGTCTTATTGATCGCCTCAAGGAGCACATTAGATGGCATAGTAAAAATATTCTCGCCATCCTCCATTGGCATTTCAGGATACTCCATACCATTGGCACCTACAAAACTATACGTACCATTTGCACTAGTGATATTGAGACTAAAGTTTTGCTCATCAATTTGGAAAGTCAATGGTTGCTCAGAGAACTCCTTAAGCGTCTCCAACAACATCTTACCTACTACAGCCACTTTACCAGCGCCTTCTGCATTTTCCACGGTCAAACTTGTGCGAATGGTTGTCTCGCTATCAGATGCCGTCAAGGTCAAAACACCACCCTCCAAGTCAAACAATACACACTCCAAAATCTGCAAACTATTCTTTGCAGCAATCACACGACTTACTGCTTGCAATTGAGCAAACAACTTCGTACTTGATACATTAAATTTCATATTTTTCGCGATTTAATTTATTCTAAATTACACATAGTATGCCTAAAGCTACTATTCGGCTGCAAAGATACAAAATTTATACCATTTATGCAAATTATTTGCGTATTTTATTTATTTTTTATACCTTTGCACTCAAATTCTGTATCACTAAACACTAAACTCTAAACACTAAATACAAAAATGATTGGCATTTTTGACAGCGGATATGGCGGGTTGACTATTTTCAATCACATACGCCAACGACTTCCCCAATACGATTATTTGTATTTGGGCGACAATGCCCGTGCACCCTACGGAACACGCTCATTTGATGTTATTTACGAATACACACTCCAAGCTGTCAACTACCTTCATCAACAAGGTTGCAACCTCATCATCCTAGCCTGCAACACGGCCAGCGCCAAGGCTCTGCGCACTATCCAACAGCACGATATCAACCCCGACCAACTGCGTGTGTTGGGAGTTATCCGCCCTACAGTTGAGGTCGTGCCCACGCGCACGCGCACAAATCATATAGGTGTACTTGCCACTCCTGGCACCGTTGCTTCGGAGAGTTATGTCATTGAGTTGCAAAAACAGAATCCCGAACTTATCGTCACCCAACAAGCCTGCCCCATGTGGGTACCGCTCATTGAGTCAGGCGAGCACCTGCACAAAGGCGCAGACTATTTCGTAGAGAAGTATCTGACCGAACTACTTGAGCGTGATCCGCTCATTGATACGATTATTTTGGGTTGCACGCACTACCCTTTGCTACAAGAAAAGATAGAGATTTTTTTGAATCAAAATTCAAAATTCAAAATTCAAAATTACACCATTATCTCCCAAGGTGAGATTGTAGCAGAGAGTTTGGCTGATTACTTAGAGCGTCATTCGGACATTGCCGAGCGAGCTATATTGGGTTCAACTGGCAGTTGTACTTTCTTAACCACAGAATCCGCCACTAAGTTCTCGGATTCCGCTTCTCTTTTTCTAGACGAAGAGATTCTCGCCAAGCACATTGAATTGTAAATCAGCAAGATAATCTTTGCTTTACTTGTAGCTATCTCTTTATCACACATAGTGACATCTCTGCGATATCCCCTAGGGGATTCCTTTTATATGCCTTTAGATTGCCCTCTGTGTGCATAGGGACTTCATAGGAACTTCGCCGAATCTTTGCCGATACATTACCAATACATTACCGATACATTGCCGATACTTGATACCCCCACAAAGTAGTGACTTCATGCTCAAATCACAGCATGTTTCTTTCTTATTTCCTTGCACAATTCAAAAAAATGTTGTACTTTTGCAGACGGAAAAGATAAAACCGCCAACCATCCGCACCGAAGCGTCGGTGCAAAGACGTATTAAATATAGCGTTATAAGCCAAACTTGATTACTTGAAACTTTAACAACTTCAATGTCTAATTTAACATATTTACTATTATGACTTTTAAACAATCCGTTGTACATGTGTTTGAAAACTTTTCAAACATTAATGGAAGGGCTAGCCGCTCTGAGTATTGGTGGTGGTATTTATTTACATGTCTTGTCCGATTTGGAATAGTAACATTACGTATTCTTATTGATAACCAAACAGCTGTAGCATTATTTATATTACCTATAACAATTTTAATGCTGATTCCAGATATATGTGTAAGCATACGTCGTAATCATGATAGTGGTCATAGTGGTTGGTGGATTATATGTCCAGTTGTAAACATTGTCATGTTGTTTCTTCCTTCCGATCCTGAAAAAAATGAATATGGTTATCCTGAAGGGATAGAAGAAGCTGAAGAAGAACTATAATTCAACAATATGTCAAATAAAAATGCACTCCCAACGGAGTGCATTTTCTATAATATATATAAGGTGTAACCCTTACATCACGATATTGACAATCTTGCCTGGAACAACAATCACTTTCTTTGGAGCATTGCCATTCAACTGTTTAGCAGTCAGTTCGTGAGCCATGACAATCTTCTCAACCTCCTCGCGGGGAGTGTCCTTGGCTACCTCAATCGTAAAGCGCACCTTACCATTGAACTGAACAGGGTACTTCTGCGTTGCCTCTACCAAGTATGCCTCGTTGCAAGTTGGCCATTCTGCGTGGCAAACAGAAGTTGTTTCGCCACAAAGATGCCATGCTTCTTCTGCAATATGAGGAGCGTATGGAGCGAGCAAAATAGCGAAGGTCTTGAGGATAGCGACTTTGTTGCACTTGAGGGCTTGCAACTCGTTTTGTGCAATCATAAAGGCAGGGATAGAGGTATTGAATGAGAAATTGTCGATATCCCAAGTGATCTTCTTGATGAGTTTGTGCAAGCTGCGCAACTCCTCAGCTGTTGGCTCGTCGTTGGAGAGGGTCTCGAACATGTTCCACCACTTGCGCAAGAAGCGGTGTACGCCATCGATACCGTTGGTGTCCCAAGGTTTGGACATCTCCAAAGGACCGAGGAACATCTCGTACAAGCGCAAGGTATCTGCACCATACTTAGCTACTACATCATCTGGGTTCACCACATTGAACATAGACTTAGACATTTTCTCTACTGCCCAACCGCAGATGTATTGCTTGTCGGTAGGAGTGCCCATGTATGGGTTGTCAATGTCAGTAGTACCATCCGAATAGATGAACTCCGCATTCTTGAACTCAGGCATCCAGTTGCGGAAGGCATCGATATCAAGGACATCGTTCTTGACAATATTCACGTTCACGTGGATAGGTTGTACCTTATCTTTGTACTCTGGGTTGTCGATGAGGTTGTAACTGATAAAGAGGTTACCCGTTGCGCCTTCGCCGATATAACGATAAACGAAGTTGGAGCGACCTTGGATCATACCTTGGTTGATAAGTTTCTTAAATGGCTCGTCCTCGCAGATATAGCCGAGATCGAAGAGGAACTTATTCCAGAAGCGGCTATAGATGAGATGACCCGTAGCATGCTCAGTACCACCAATATAGAGGTTGACTTGACGCCAATAATCGTTGGCCTCTTTGCCTACCAAAGCAGTATCGTTGTGGTTATCCATATAGCGGAGGTAGTACGCAGACGAACCTGCGAAACCAGGCATGGTGCAGAGTTCGAGTGGGAAGACTGATACATTATCAATCAGCGATTTGCTCACTACTTGGTTATTCTTCTCGTCCCACGCCCAGAGGTCGGCGTTGCCAAGAGGAGGTTCGCCTGTGGTGGTAGGTTTGAAGTCAGATACCTCAGGCAAGAGGAGTGGCAAACACTCTTCTGGGAGCATGTATGGCATACCATCCTTGTAATATACGGGGAATGGTTCGCCCCAGTAGCGTTGGCGGCTGAAGACCGCATCGCGGAGACGGTAGTTCACTTTCACACGACCAAGGCCTGTGTTGGTGATATGCTCCTTCATCGCTTGGATCGCATCTTTCACTTGCATGCCGTTGAGGAAACCCGAATTGATCATCACGCCCTCTTTAGCATCGAAGCTCTGCTCGCTTACATCTGCGCCTTCAATGAGTGGGATAATAGGCAGATTGAAGTGTTTAGCAAAAGCATAGTCACGACTATCGTGTGCAGGCACAGCCATGATAGCGCCTGTACCATAACCGCTTAGAACATAATCGCTTATATAGATAGGTATCTCAGCTTTGGTGAGCGGATTGATGGCATACGAACCTGTGAAGACACCCGTCACACGGCGGTCAGCAATACGCTCACGCTCGGTACGGTTCTTCACCATTTGGAGGTATGCCTCTACCTCGGCTTTTTGCTCCTCGGTAGTCACACGAGCTACATACTCGCTCTCTGGGGCCAATACCATAAAGGTAACACCATACACCGTATCTGCGCGGGTAGTGAAGATAGTAAATGGTTCGTCTTGTCCCTTAATAGCGAAACGCATCTCAGCACCCTCGCTGCGACCAATCCAGTTGCGTTGGGTCTCTTTGAGAGAGTCGGTCCAATCCACGGTATCAAGACCTTGGAGGAGGCGTGGCGCATAGGCACTCACACGGAGGTTCCATTGGCGCATGACGCGTTGCTCTACGGGGTAGCCACCACGAACAGAAAGGCCTTCGCTCACTTCGTCGTTGGCAAGTACGCAACCGAGTTGTGGGCACCAGTTCACTTTGGTATCAGCGAGGTACGCGATACGGTAGTTCATAAGGCGCTCTTGTTGCTCTTTCTCGGAGAGGGTAGCCCAAGTTGGGTCGGTAGCCTCGAACTTCTCAATCAGTTTGCTGATAGGCTGAGCCTTTTGCAAAGAGGTATCGAAGTAAGAGTTGAACATTTGGATAAATGCCCATTGTGTCCACTTGTAGAAGTCTGGGTTGCAAGTCTTTACCTCGCGATCCCAGTCGTAGTTGAAACCAATTTTTTGGAGTTGCTCGATATAGTGAGCGATATTCTCCATAGTAGTCTTCTCTGGGTGTTGACCTGTTTGAATAGCATATTGCTCCGCAGGCAAACCGTAGGAGTCGAAGCCCATTGGGTGGAGGACATTGAAGCCCTGAAGACGTTTGTAACGGCTGTAAATGTCACTGGCGATATAACCCAGAGGGTGACCTACGTGCAAACCAGCGCCCGATGGGTATGGGAACATATCGAGCACATAGAATGGCTTTTTGTCGCTTTGGTTACTTACCTTGTAAGTACCAGCCTTCGCCCATTCGGCTTGCCATTTCTTTTCAATTTCAATGAAATTGTATTCCATAACTTTATAACAAAAATTACTCAAAATTAGACCGAAAATTAACAAATATTATTTTATTTCGCTCCAAAAATTGTAGTATATTATAGTAAATTATTCAAAATTAGAGCAACTTCTTCACTTGATCGTACACGTTTTGTGCGGTGAAGCCAAGTTTCTCGTCGAGCACTTTGTATGGTGCAGAGAAACCGAAGGAGTTGAGTCCCCAAACGGTGCCGTGCTCGCCTACGAGACCCTCGAGGTTGCATGGCAAACCTGCGGTCAAACCAAAGCGAGTAATACCTTGTGGCAATACCTCTGCTTGATACTCTTTGCTTTGTTGGCGGAAGATAGCCTCTGAAGGCACACTCACGATTTGGAGGCGGATACCCTCGGCACGGAGGAGCTCGGCACCAGCCATGAGGGTAGAAACCTCACTACCAGAAGCAAGCATCACCACTTGTGGGTTCTCATCTTTGCTTACGATATACGCGCCTTTCTTCACGCCAGCCTCTGAGGTGTTAGGCACAGAGGAAACATCTTGGCGAGAGAGGATGAGGGCAGTAGGAGTATAGATATTCTCCATTGCCATTTTCCATGCTGCGGTTGTCTCCTCTGCATCAGCAGGGCGGAGTACCATCACGCTTGGACGACCAGAGTGGTTGTGGAGTTTCTCCATAAGACGGATTTGTGCCTCTTGCTCTACTGGCTCGTGGGTTGGGCCATCTTCGCCTACGCGGAAAGCATCGTGGCTCCAAACGAACATCATTTGAATCTCCATGAGGGCTGCCATACGGATAGCAGGTTTCATGTAGTCAGAGAACACGAAGAAAGTTCCGCAAGCAGGAATGATACCGCCGTGCAATGCCATACCAATGCAGACGCAAGCCATGGTGAGCTCGCTCACACCTGATTGGAGGAAACGACCAGTGAAGTCATCGGCTGTGATGACATGAGTATGTTTGAGGAAGCCATCAGTCTTATCTGAGTTGCAAAGGTCGGCGGAGGATACAATCATGTTGCCGACATGTTCAGAAAGGAATGAGAGGGCAGACGCAGACGCGGTACGGGTAGCCACGTTGTCTTTTTGTTGGAGTAGGCTCCAGTCAAGACAAGGAGTCTCGCCACTCATAAAGGTTTCATACTCGTTGGCTGCCAATGGATTAGCCTCTTTCCATTCGTGGTAAGCGGCATAGCGTTGGTTGGTAATTTCGCGGAGTTCCTCAGCACGTTTGTCGAAAAGTGCTTGCACATCAGGGAAAATTTGGAATGGGTTCTCAGGGTCGCCGCCGAGGTTCTTGACAGTTGCCTCAAAGCTTGCGCCAGACTTGCTGAGTGGTTGACCGTGGGTAGAGGTCTTACCTTCCCAACTTGCGCCTTCCGCATTCACGCAACCCTTACCCATAGAGGTATGACCAATGATGAGCGAAGGACGATTTTTCTCGTTTTGTGCGTTGATGATAGCTTGGCGGATAGCATCAGGATCGTGGCCGTCGATGTCTTGTACATACCAACCCCATGCCTCGTACTTCATGGCTACATTCTCGGAAGAAACCTCGTTGCAAGAAGTAGAGAGCTGAATCTCGTTGGAGTCGTAGTACATGATGAGGTTGTCGAGTTTGAGGTGGCCCGCCATACGACCTGCGCCTTGGCTGATTTCCTCTTGGATACCACCATCAGAGATGAAAGCATATATGGTTGGGTTGTGGATCTCGCCATAACGAGCGTTGAACCACTTAGCCGCGATAGCTGCACCGACAGCAAACGTATGACCTTGGCCGAGTGGACCAGATGTGTTTTCGATGCCACGTTCTACATTACGCTCTGGGTGACCAGGAGTAACACTGCCCCATTGACGGAGTTGCTTGAGTTCGTCCATGGTGAAGTGACCCGTCATGCAGAGTTGTGCATAGAGCATAGGTGACATGTGACCAGGATCAAGGAAGAAACGGTCGCGCGCCTCCCAACATGGGTTCTCTGGATCGTGAATAAGGAACTCAGAATAAAGCACTTGTACAAAGTCAGCTCCACTCATAGAGCCACCTGGGTGACCACTCTTAGCTTTTTCTACCATAGCAGCAGCAAGGATACGGATGTTATCTGCTGCTTTTGTCATTAATTGTTTTGAATTCATGATTGTATGTTTGTTTTTTGTTATTGTTCAATGTGGTTCAAATTTGTTCAAAATGGTTCAAAATTGTGTGGTTCAATGTGGTTTAGAAGCGATAGCCAATGTAGTAGTTAAATCCCCAGTTCAAGTCATTTCTAAATCCTAGACCTGGCACATAATAGGGAAGTACCTCTCCTTCTGCTACATTGCGAGTGAACAATAGTTTCACTCGTCCATACCATCCCATATGCAATCCTTTCCATAAATACACTTGACATCCCACAACGACTTCTCCCCAACAATCAAAACGAGTTTGATTGTAAAAATCAATCGGATTTGTTTGCCAATAGTCCGATTGTATGTGCACATTGGTCAAATCATAATTTTGATACGCTCCGCCACAACGCAAACCTATCAACAAATTATTATCCGTTGCACCTTTCTTGACAATCGCCAAATCCATACCCAGTCTGGCAAAGCCGCCATGCCCTTTGTGTTGCGCTCCATCTGCCCCACATTCCGCAAGCGCATAACCCAGTTCGAGAGTTGGATAAAAACGGTTCTTTAACCGCACATTGATCGCCATCTCATAATCCTGAATCTTACCCGCGGAGCGAGCCGCCTCAATGATCGGCATGGCTATATCCAATTTCACATTTACCCCTTGATAGACAGGGATGGAATCGTTCTTTTCTTTTTCAATATCCTCGCGCGCGTACAAAGAAACCGCAAGAGGCAAGAACAATAATATGACAATCCAACGCCTATTCATGCATATAAATGCACAAGTTGTCTTGTGCTAGGGCTTCTACACTCGCATTGATTATTGACACACTATCCACTCGAGAATCACTAGACCACGCACGCGTAATGGTGTGATATATAGCACAGCCGCATGCTGCACTTATATATTGCAAACGAGGAGTATGCTCTATAAATAAAGTATCTACCTGATTATGATATTGTATCAAGAATTGCGTCAAAGTAGTATCAGGGCGCAGTTCTAATCCTATGCATTTAGTATTTTTACCCTTCAACCCTACATCATTTCCCATACCAACTACTAAAACACTATCCCATTGCGCATACGAAATCGTATCCCCCTCTGCACCCACGGAGTCTGCCGAGAATATTATCTGCGCAATTGCTTGCAGTTCCTGGTGGCATACTTTGTCAGGCTCGCATGATACAAGGACAAAAGAGCCAAGAGCCGAGAGCCAGAACAAAATACATATGGAAAAGCGGGAGTTCATTGGTTACAATAATGTTTGTGCTTCTTTCTTCAATGCCTGCAACGCGAGTTCGTTAGGTGTATCGCCATTGGTTGCGTAGGCAGTTATTAATGTTTTAGCATAATCTAATGCCGTACTTTCTGCGGGCAATTGTTGTGCAACTGTATTCACAAAGGCAAGGGTCTGCTCTTTGGCATTTTGAATCATTGCCCACACCTCTTCGCTGACATAGACTTGTTGGCTCATATTATGCTCATGCTCCATGCGTATGGTTCGCACGAGATGTTGCTGCACTTGCAAGATGGTCATCTCACCTAGGTTGAGTTCGAGCAACATATGTTCAGGGGTAGTACGCTCAAGCAAGAGCGTAAGGCGCTCGTACGCGCGTAAGCGTAAGGGAGATATTTCCTTTTGCGTTAAGCGTTTGAGTTCCCACAAACGTTTATCTGCTTCAGCCTTATAAAACTGACGCATAACGAGCCATGTGGCAAGTAGCACACATAAAGCAGGAATACAATATTTGAGAATTTCTACCATAATCTAGATATTTAGCACTTACAGCCTGCAAAGGTAGTGTTTTTTTTTGAATTATGCAAGCAGATTGCCAAAAATATCTATTTTTGGAAGATTTCGCCTAATTTATGTTTGATATAATGCTCGTCCGTAAAATGACTTCGTAGGTGCGGAGTCATTTCGGCATGGGCGAAAAACTTCTGGTATTCGCGTTTGATATCCTCGCCTAAATTAGGGTCATGTTGGGTATAATGACAGAGGGTATTAGGTGTATCTTTGGGTTTGAACGCTTTGAAGCGAAAGAGGTCCTGCATGGTAAGTTTAAACTCTTTTTCGCCATTTTCGCGACGTCCACGATATTTGTTGATTCCAACGGCTTTTTTGAGCGAAGACATCGGATTGAGCACAGGGTTTATCACGAGCTTTTTCCCGATGAAATCGGCACAAAGTACATAAAACCCACCCAATGAGCTACCAATAAGATACTCTACATCGGGATTTTTACCGATGAAATCGTTGATTTTGGCAACAGACTCATCCGCCAGATGGTTCACTTCAAGCGGACACCACTCAATGTCAGGATAGTATTTTCGGAGGTTGGTTATGGTATCTGAATGAATCGAACCCGCAAAACCGTGTATATAAACTGCTTTCATTATAAACAAAAAACAAACACCCTTCCGACTCTGCGCAAGGGCGTTTGTAGTATAGAGTTCAAATTAGATTCCTAGACTTGCTTTGATAGCAGGTACTTTGGCTTCTGCTTCGGCTACGGCTTTGTCGTAGTCGGCTGGAGTTGGCATCTGAGCAGGAATCTCGAAGTAGAACTTGATCTTTGGCTCGGTACCACTTGGGCGAACAGAAATCTTCATGCCACCTTCGGTAAAGTATTGGAGCACGTTGCTGGTTGCATTGAGTGCCATCACGATAGGCGTCTCTACCCATTCGCCATTCACCAATTCGCGTTGAACGAGGGTCTTGAAGTCCTTAGACTTAACTACTTTCTCGCCAGCGATCTCTACAGGAGGATTTTGGCGGTAGTTGACCATCATGGCTTGAATCTCCTCTGCGCCTGACTTACCAGGGCGAACGACATTGATAGTAGTCTCGCGTTGGAAACCGTACTCCATATACATATTAAGGAGATAATCGTAGAGGGTCATACCGTTATCCTTGGCATAAGCTGCAATCTCACAGATGAGGCAGATAGCAGAAGGAGAACATTTATCGCGCACGCCATCGAAAGCCAAGAAGCCAAAGCTCTCTTCGCCACCGCCAATGTACTTGTGGGTACCTTCCCACTCGCGGATACGGTTGGCAATCCACTTGAAGCCTGTATATTCGTCGGTCAAGGTCACACCTTGTGCGTCTGCCATCTTACGGATTAACTCGCTGGTAACGATGGTCTTAACGAGGTAGTGCTCTGGGCGGAGTTTGCCGAGTTTCTTCATATTGTTG
>JBGVEC010000194.1:0-33262 GCA_045119815.1 Paludibacteraceae bacterium
CTAAGTGCTTCTTTAACTGGCGCAAAACAGTGCGTTTCTGCTTTAGCAGAAGGATGCTCTCGGATGGTATCTTGTATGGTGCAGGATTCATTTTTTCACCATACATGGCAATGAGTTTAGCGTCGATCTCATCCGTTTTTATGACACTCATCATGGCACGAGAGAAATGCTTAATTTTCTGCGGATTCTCCATACTGACAGGAATGCCTCCCTGTTGGAGTAGATAGAGTAAAAGCATGCTATAGTTACCAGTAGATTCCATCACGCAGTGGCTCTCCTCGGGAAGAGACTTGATAAACTGGCGCACACCCTTGGTGTCATTGTTGAAAGTTTTAGTGGTGTAACCACTCTTTGCAGGATAAGCTGCTACAAACGAATCCTTGCTTACGTCAATACCAATGTACATCATAACTGTTATTTGAATTATTGCATTGATTAAACATCTTATACATCTGAACACTATCGTTGCGAATGCGGGGTCAATGCCCAATGAACTATCCAGTTTTTGGATGTAAAAAGTATGGGGACGGAACGTCAATTACAGTATTAGTAACTACATAAATTTCTGTCTTAATCCATACTTTAGATGTAAATCGAGTGCAAAGATATAAAAAATATTTTAATATACAACGAAAAAATAAACAGGCTCACTCCATGCCCATAATTTTGTACTTCTGGAGTTTTTTGTTTGACACCCGAGCCGCAGGTTGAGCCGCCTGCGGCTCTTTATTATTTCACTTGTGGTACGCGAAAACGACATGTGGCGGAATGGCGGAAAGTTTCCGCCACAAGCGCCACTTCCGCCATCTGCGTAATTAAGAATGGAGTATTGATTTTCAGGGAGAAGGGATGTTGGAAGCAATTCCTGCGGACTTTTTGAGGTGGGCTGAGAAAGTGTTCGCAGAAAGTCCGCAGGATTGAGGTGAGAAGGTTATCAGGTGATGAGGTGAATCCGTATAAACAAAAGAAAAAGAATCGGTTATGCGAATTTGTTGTTTGTGCTGAATGAAAAAAATGTATCAGATTTTCCGTGTTTTCCATGTTTTCTGGGCTATCTCAAATCACGGAAAACCCGGAAAACTTGGAAAATCTAAATCGAATAGAGAAGGAAATATATATCCTGTAGCATGAAGGAGTATCAGCCTATCTTCGGCAAGTGGTATCGGAGTGGTAACGATGTTAGTATAGGATAAGCAAGGGTCGTGAATCACATAGTGATCACATAGTTATCGTATAGTAATCATATAGTATGAACCCGTTATGAACCCGTTATGAACCCGTTATGAACCCGTAATTGATAGGTACTATCTTCGATCAGGAAACTCGCCGTATTCTTCGAAGGTGTAGTTCAAAAAGTCGTTGATGGGTTTGCCTGCTTGGCATAGTTCGGTAACTAAGTCCAAGAAATCGGGCGCACAGACTTGTTCGTCCGTTAAGGCAATAGAGAAAGTATATGCTTTGCGCTTTAACCAATCGGCATGCTCAAACTCTGCGGGGAAGCCTTGAGGTACCTTCTTGAGCATTTGGTCGGTATCAAAATCTTGGAAGTACTTATTGGTTAATGGATTAGCAAAGATATCTTCTACTTCGTCATAATTAGCCAGTATCTCACGGCGCAAGGCATGGAGCAAATCTTTGTTGGGGCACCACATACCACCCGCAAACATACATTTGCCAGGTTGTAGATGAACATAATAGCCTCCTCGGTCGCTTTTCTTACCACCTTTAACCGCAGGGAAAGCACCAAACCACTCTTTGAAGGGGCGTTTGTCGTGCGAGAAGCGCACATCGCGGTAGATACGCCAAATGCAATCTTTAGGCGTCAAGGCTTTCATCTCGGGATCCATCTCCACCAATCGTTCTAACCATTGAGCCGTAAATTGCTCAAATTGCTTGTGGCAACGCACATACCAATCTTTGTGCTCGTTGAACCATTCACGATTGTTGTTGCAGGATAATTCTGTTAGAAAAGCGAGGATATCTTTCATATAATTATTGGTTACAGTTTTTACACATTTCTAGAGGTTTATCTTGATGGCGTAACACATGACGACGCAAGGCGTTGGCTTTGGCGGAATGGTATAATTCCGCTAGCGACTGCTGCATGATATTGCCGTAGGCATGGCGGTGATCCTTATCATAACAGCAAGGTAGGACATCGCCAGAGGTGGTGATCACGCAGCCCGACCAGAGGCGGAGGCATAAAGCGCCGAAGGCGCGGTGTAGAGTGTAGGGTGTAGAGTGTAAAGGTGAGGATTTATGAATATACGTGCCATCGGCAGTTTTGCGGTAGCGGGAGTAGCGCTCGTCGGTTGGCATAAGTGGATGACCGTGCTCAAAGTTATAGAGTTGAGCAGTTTTGAAGACAAGGTGTGTGGCGCCTAGTTTCTTGTAGTTCTTTTTGATCCAATCCCATTCATGCTCATTGCTGCGGAGGCGAAGAACTTGCAATTCGATACGGATACGACTATGGAATTCGGCTTTGGCATTCGCCAGATGTTGCAAGCCTTCTAGTGCCTTGTGCAAACTGCCACCTACACGGTATGCTGCGTAAGACTCCTCGGAGAATCCATCGATAGAAACGATGATATGACTGAGTCCGCTCTTGACAAGTGCTTCTGCTGTGCTACGGCTGAGCGCTTGGGCATTGGTGGAGACGATGGTATATAGTCCCACTTGGTGTGCCATGGCTATCATCTCGGGCAGTTGCTTGTTGAGCAAAGGTTCGCCCTGAAAATAGAACTGCATGGTGTGAGCGTATTCCCTGACTTTGTCAAGGATACGATGGAAGAGTTCCATCGTTAGCAAGCCCCCTCCAGCTCCCCCTAAAAGGGGAGTGCCTCTTTCGCCTTTCGCCTCTCGCCTCTCGCCTCTCAAGCCTACCGGACATTCGGGGCAGCGGAGTTGGCAGAAATTGGCGGGTTCAACGCTTACAAAGGTAGGTAAATGACGCACACGCACTACCCCGAAGAGAGATAGTGCGTAGCTAATCCAACAACGGAGTTGGTTGAGAGTTCTACTTGCAAGCAATCTTATTGACACGGCGCTCGTGACGACCACCTTCAAACTCGGTGGATAGGAAGATTTTTACCAATTCAAGGGCTTTTTCTGCAGAGATATAATTCGCAGGAAGACCAAGGATATTGGCGTTGTTGTGTTGGCGGGCGAGTGCAGCTAAAGGTTCGTCCCAGCAGAGTGCTGCACGGATACCTTGGTGGTGGTTGCAGGTCATGGTGATACCATTACCAGTAGAGCAGATAGCGATACCAAAATCGTTGGTGCCATCCTCTACTGAAGCCGCCATAGGGTGAGCAAAATCAGGATAATCGCAGCTATCTGTAGAAGGACAACCGTAGTCTGTGACTTGTACACCTTGCTCTTGGAGCCAAGCGATAACTGTTTGTTTGAGTGCAAAACCTGCGTGGTCGCAAGCGATGCCGAGTTTGAGATCTTTCATTATAGTTAATAATTAATAGTTAACAATTGATATCTTGCCTTTCGCCTCTAACCTTTCGCCTCATTATATGGGCATATGAGTTGACATTCGAGGCAATGGTGGGTGGTGTAAGCAACACATTGTGTGGCATCCCACACCTCATTTCTTAGTGCTCCCGTTGGACAGGCTTCTAAGCATAGTTGGCAGTCGGCGCATAACTGGGCAATGGGCGATTGGCGATTGGCAATTGGCACAGGTGCGTTGATGAGGATTTCTCCTGGGTGGACTAGACTGCCGAGCGTGGGGTGGATGAATTGGTGGTTTTTGCCAATAAACCCTAATCCCGCTTCCACACACCAGCGGCGTTCAAGCATAGGGGCGGAATCGCAAAATATATGTTGGTGTGTAGGTGATACGATATCCTCTCCAAACTCCTCTTTGAGACGCGCTTCTAGTCGAAAAAGTAGCGATTTCACCGTGCGATGGTAGTCTCTACCCGACTTATCAAAGTGTAGTAGGCATACCACTACGGTTTGTGCTCCAGGGACTAGTATGGATGGATCGTATCGCTTGTCTCGGTTACGCTCCAGATAGTCCATATTGCCGTGTAGGCCCTGGGCGATCCATTGATCCATGAACTGGGCATCGTCTTCTAGTCGTTGCACAGGAGCAATGCCACAATCGTCAAAACCAAGCTCTATGGCGAGATTATAGATATTTGTTGATGTCAGCTTCAAGTTCGGTGAAATCGGTATAACGTCCTTGTACGTTACCTTCTTTGTCAAACAAGAAAAGGGTAGGTATGGACTGAACATTGTAGCGTGTGAGTACTTCTGTTATCTCGTTGTCTAATGCACGAACCGTGAGCCAAGGTAAGTTTTCTGTGGCTTCTTCCCAGGCCAAGAGATTTCGTTCGATACCGACAGAGTAGATTTCTAATCCTTGTTTGTGGTATTGGTTATACAACTCGCGCAACTCGAAGTTGTATGCCACATATTGCTCCATCTCCGTAGAGGAGAAGTCTAGCACAATCACTTTGCCCCGATATTGTGATAGGGATTGCATTTGTCCTCTTGCGTCGGAAAGTGTGATGTCCAAGAATGCATTCTCTGATTCCGCAATCAGCTGTTGTGCAGCGAGTTGGCTACGCAATGAACGCTCGGCTTTCATATGTTCCAATACTTGGTTGTAGAGAGCTTTGGTGCGATTGTACTCTGGCATCCATAGATTGTACGAGGTGGCAACTGCTTGGTATAGACGGCGGTCGGATGGGTCCGCCATATCCCAAATAGGGAGTCCATTTTGTTTGAGGAACAACGCGTAATATGCCACTAATGAGCGAGGATTAGCAAGTATGATCTTTTGCGTTTGTTCGCGTAATACATCGCGAGTGGCAGTACGAGCGGTAGCACGTAATTGTGCCATTTGCGCTGAAACCTCGCTACCATTGATGTTGAGCGTATAAGGCAGACTATCTAGCGAAGCACTCACTTGCACATGCTCCGTGGAATCAATGGCTAAAGGTAGTGAGCGTGAACCTACGCGTAGACGATAGAAATCAGGGTAGGTAGGTGCGGGTGCTTCTAGCGAATAGTTTCCATCTGTGTCTATGTGAAAAGAATCCACTATAGTCGTACCCAATAAGGCTGTATGCTCAAGGTAGATGGTCTTGTCAGCTGCGTTGGTCAGTGTGCCAGAAATGGTGAAAGTAGGTTGTTTAGTACAGCCTACAAGCACGATGAATCCGACGAAAATGAGTGATATCTTGTTCTTCATACTTCTATTTTATTACCCAGCAAAAACCATTGCAAGGTTAGCAAACATCAACTTACAAGCGATAGCCAATACGATGATACCAAAGAACTTGCGCAAGATGTATAGGGATGTTTGTCCAAGATATTTGTTAAGCCAATTGGTGCCTTTGAGCACGGCATATAGCATGACGGTGTTGAGTGCAACTGAGATGACAAGGTTAATAATGTCGTATTCTGCAGTAATAGATAGTAGTGCAGTGAAGGCACCAGGACCAGCATACATAGGGAATGCTAATGGCACGATACTACCGGAACCATCCAATCCTTCGTTTTTGAATATAGTCACATCCAACACCATTTCTAGTGCCATGAGCAGGATCACAAATCCACCAGCGATGGCGAAGTATTCGATTTTTACGCCAAATAACTTGAGCACCCATTCTCCTGCAAAAAGGAAGGCTAGCAAGATGACAATCGTCGCGATGCAAACTTTAAAAGCATTGATTTTGACGCCTTTTCGTTGCATGTTAAGTGTCACGGGGATATTGCCCAGCGGGTCAATAATAGCGAAAAGGAAAATGAATGATGAAAGTACTTGCCAAATGTCAAATGAACCAAAAAAACTTGTCATAAGTTGTAGTGTTAAAAGTCTATTATAAATACTTTCCAGACAGTTGCCTGTCTGGAAAGTGTAGGTTATTTTAAGGAAGCATTACCACTTCAAATACATTACCAGATTCGGTCAATTTCTTGAGAGTGGCTTGTACTGTTTCAGCAGTAATAGCCTCTACAGCGGCTTTGTAATCAGTAATATAGTTGATACCATTTTTATAATACATTGAGAGAACTGTGTTCCAATAACCATTCTTCTCCAAGTCCTCTTCAAAGTCTTTGAGCATGGACTCTTTCTCTTTTTGGAGGTCTTTAGCCAAAGGACCGTTTTCTACGATAGTCTTCACTTCCTCATGGATGATGGACATGAGTTTTTCTTGTTTCTCAGGGTCGGTATCAAACTGCATAATGAGTTGTGCATAATGTACAGGGTGACGGTTCATCCATCCCGCGCAACCTACACCGTATGATCCACCCTCGCGCTCACGGATAGACTCCAAGTAGCGAGTAGAGAGGATACGACCAATCATCTCCATATTTAAGTCGTTCGCCAAGGTGTAAGGCATATCGTATGAAGTATATTGGATACGGTTGCTGGCAGTCTTGGTTTCCATTGGACGGGTGAAATAGTTCTTTTGAACGCCTGTTGCTATGCGCACCTTGTCATCGGCAGCCTTCTCAAGTTTCTTGCTTGTCTTGAGTCCACCCAACCATGTGCAAACTTGTGCTTGGAAAGCCTTATCCGCAGGATCTACATTGCCTACAAAGAAGAATGTGAAGTCTGCAGGATTAGCGAAACGTGCTTTGTAAACCTCCAAAGCTTTGTCCAATGACACCTTGGTGAGCAACTCCTTATTGAGAATCATGGTGCGATCAGAATAGTTGCTAGCCATCATTTGCACAGAGTCAGACCATGCTACTTTAGGGTTCTTATCGCGGTTGGCGAGTTGTGAATCAAGGATACTCATCAATGTTTGGAACGCCTCCTCATCACGACGTGGAGCTGTGAAATAGAGGTAGTTAAGTTGGAGCAATGTCTCCAAGTCTTTGACTGTACTTGAGCCATTCACACCTTCACTATATGCGCTGATAGTTGGGCTGACTGATACGCGCTTGCCTGTCAATGCCTTTTGCAAATCGGTAGCGCTCATGTCTGCTAAACCGCCCAATTCTACGACATCCGTAGCCAAAATGGCAGAAGGGAGATCCGCGGTAGCAACCAATGAACGACCACCTTGTGAGAACGCATGGAATAGAATCTCGTCTTGTTTGAATGTAGTAGGTTTTACTACTACGCGAACGCCGTTGGATAATGTCCACTCGGTTGTGCCCAAAGTCTCGTTGTATGTAGTCTTTTTGATTTTTCCTGCTTTGGGTGCATTCTCCACGAGGTTCTCACGGATAGCCTCTTCCACAGGAGCCTCAATCTCCTCATTCTTCACAGCAGCCAAGAGTTCAACAGTTTCTGCCTCTGTAGGAAGTACTACAGTCTCGTCCTCTGGAGCTTGGAAAGAGATGATAAGGTTTTCATCGGTCACCAAGTTCTGTGCAATTTGGTTGAGCATATCCACGCTCAACATAGGCAAGAGTTGTTGTATCATCTCGTACTCCCAAGCGATACCAGGAATAGGTTCGTCGCTCAAGTAGTGACGAATATACTCCTGTGCATACATGATATTGCGCACGGTGTTGCGCTCGTTGTATGATTTCTCGTAAGCAGCCAAGGTCTCTTTCTTTACGCGATCAAGTTCTGCATTGGTAAAACCATAGCGACGCATCTTCTCCAATTGCGTGAGCAGATCTTTGTATGCTGCCACCTCTTGACCTTGCTTCGCCAAATATACAGCCACAAAAGCGTCTTTTTCTTTTACCAATTCGCCGTAGAATGAACCAGCGCCTACAAAGGTAGCTTCAGGTTTCATGCTAAGTTCTGACAAACGGTTATTGAACATATCACATACGAGTTCAAGAGCAAGACTTTGTACATATGCCATGTCGGTTCCGCGGAATTGTTTAGGCAATTGAGGTTTCTTGAACTCCATCTCAATGCGGGTGTATTGTGCCTCTTTATCGCGAACGATAGCCACGATAGGCTCTGCATTGTCGTCCACAGAGTACAAAGGACGCTCACCACGGTTTACACGTGCAGGTACGTCTGCCCATAGGTCCTTGATCTTTTGTTCTACTTTATCCACATCAATATCACCTACTACAATAATCGCTTGGTTATCTGGACCATACCATTTTTTGTAATAGTCACGAAGCGCATCGTAAGTAAAGTTGTTGATCACAGCAGTATCACCAATCACGTCGCGTTTAGCGTATTGACTACCTGGGTATTTAAGTGGGTTGATGGCTTTCCACATACGGCGATTAGCTTGCGCACCTGTACGCCATTCTTCACGGATTACACCACGTTCGTTGTCAATCTCCTCTTCTAAGAGAGATAGACCACAAGCCCAGTCGTGCATAACCAACAACGCAGAGTCGATGATTCCTTCGCGCACGGTTGGTACCTCTGAAAGACGATAAACAGTCTCGTCCAATGAGGTATAAGCGTTGATATTGCCGCCAAAGTTAACACCGATGGATTCGAAATACTCAATGATGCCTTTGCCTGCAAAGTGCTCGGTTCCGTTGAAAGCCATATGCTCCAAGAAGTGAGCAAGACCATTTTGGTGGTCTTCTTCCATGGTTGCACCTACAGCTTGGGCAATATGAAACTCGGCACGTTGTTTAGGGTATTCATTGTGACGAATGTAATAAGTCAGACCATTCTCCAACTTGCCCACGCGTACTGCAGAATCAATAGGCAGCGCTTGTGGTTGTTGCGCTGTAGCTACGAGCGACAACGCCAGCACTAAAATGCTTAAAATCAACTTTTTCATAACCTTATATTATTTAGATCGTTTCACTGTTAGAAGTTAGACCGCTATCGCTATCAGACTGCTCGCTTTGCTCGCTGTTAGAGGTAGAAACGGTATTCTCTGCAATAGGAGCTTCTTGCTCTTTCTTCTTACGAGGCGCACGTTTCTTCTTAGGTTGCTCTATCTCGGTTGCTTGCATGGCCTCGTTTGCTTCTATGATTTCATCCGTACGACTAGTCCAAGGACGAGCACCCAAGATAGCCTCTACATCCTCGGAGGTGATTACCTCTTTCTCAATCAATAGTTCTGCCAACTTGTTATGACCTTCTGCATTCTCTTCCAATATTTTCTTCGCGCGTGCCATCTGCTCGGCAATGATAGCTGCCGTCTCGGCATCGATGATTTCGGCTGTTTTCTCGGAATATGGTTTGGTGATTCCCATATCATATCTGCCGGTGGAATCGTAATAACTCAAGTTTTTGAGTTTGTTAGACATGCCGTAGTATGCTACCATAGCGTATGCTTGCTTTGTGGCACGCTCTAGGTCATTGAGCGCACCTGTAGAAGTTTGTTTCAAGAACACTTCTTCTGCTGCGCGACCACCTAGGAGCGAACATAGGTTGTCCATGATATGGTCTTTGTTGGTCAATTGTCTTTCCTCTGGCAAGTACCAAGCAGCACCTAAAGCCATGCCACGAGGAACGATGGTTACTTTCACGAGTGGATTGCCATAACGCAGCAACCAAGATATAGTAGCGTGACCTGCTTCGTGGTATGCTACAGAACGTTTCTCTTCCTCGGTCATCACTTTGTTCTTTCGCTCCAAACCACCAATGATGCGATCTACTGCGTCCATAAAATCTTGTTTGGTCACTTTCTTATGATCTTTACGTGCCGCAATCAAAGCGGCTTCGTTGCAGACATTAGCGATATCTGCACCCGAGAAACCCGGAGTTTGCTTAGCTAAGAAGTTGATATCTATTGTGTTATCCAACTTGATAGGTGCTAAGTGTACACTAAAAATCTCTTTGCGCTCTTGCAGGTCTGGCAACTCCACATGAATTTGACGGTCAAAACGTCCAGCACGCAACAAGGCTGAATCTAAGACATCTGCACGGTTCGTAGCTGCTAAAATGATTACACCCGAGTTGGTGCCAAAACCATCCATCTCAGTCAAGAGTTGGTTCAATGTTGACTCGCGCTCATCGTTACCTCCGCCCATAGCGTTGTTACGGCCACGAGCACGACCGATAGCGTCGATCTCATCGATAAAAATGATTGCAGGCGATTTCTCTTTGGCCTGGCGGAACAAGTCGCGTACGCGGCTAGCACCTACACCAACAAACATCTCCACAAAATCGCTACCCGATATGGAGAAGAATGGTACGTTGGCTTCACCAGCTACTGCTTTTGCCAATAATGTCTTGCCTGTTCCTGGAGGGCCTACCAATAATACGCCCTTTGGAATTTTACCGCCCAAGTCTGTGTATTTCTTAGGTTCTTTCAAGAAGGATACAATCTCCTCTACTTCTTGCTTAGCACCTGCCAAACCTGCTACATCTTTGAAGGTTACTTTGCCTTTTTTGTCTTTGTCATACACCTCCGCTTTGGCTTTGCCGACATTGAATATTCCGCCAGGACCGCTGCCTGCAGCGTTAGCCATTCCACGGCTCATCCATACGAAAAAGAGCACAATCAAGGCGAATGGCAAAATGTTGACTAGGATTAAATACCAATCTCCTTTGGACTTGGCATAACTGACATCAATAGCCGCCTTACCAGCTTCTTTGCGTGTAAGGTTTACATTGTCAATATACTTAGCAAATTCCTCTACCGAAGGAACGAGCACATTAAGTTCGCCTTTAGACTTCTCTCCCGCCTCTTGGTTGTTAAATACAAGGGCATATTTCTCAGGGCGAATCTTTGCTTTTGCCGTATTGTCATCATATACCGTAACGGAAGCCACTGCATCGTTGTTGATGTATGCAGTAAACTTGGTATAACTTAGGTCTTTATCGGCGCTCTTCTCTCCACCCATTGGAAAGAAAAAGAACACCAACAGACCTACCATGATTACATAATAGAGCCACGACCAACGGGACTTTTTAGGTTGTTGTTTTTGATTAGGTTGTTTAGGTTTTTGTTCTGCCATTTGTCTTGAAAGTTAAAATGTTTTAAGAGTTTTAGAAGTTTTAAAGGGTTAGACCTCAGGAATTTCGGTAATTTTACCGTCAGCCCATAGGTGTTCAATATCGTAGTAAGCGCGTGGCTCGCGTTGCATGATATGCACGAAGATATTTCCGTAATCCAATACAATCCACTCTGCATTGTCACGTCCATCCACGAACAATGGGTGCACGTGTGTTTGCGTACGTACAAAGCTATCTACCTCGTCTGCGATAGCGCATACTTGGGTGTTTGATCCACCTTCCGCAATGATAAAATACTCTGCTGGCGCAACTTCCAGTTTGCGCAAATCCACGGTTACAATACGTTGTCCCTTACGATTTTGAATTCCCTCAATAATCGTTTCCACTAGTTTCTTTGTTGATACTTGTTTCATTATGTTGTTTCGTTTATGTCTGTTTTTGTTCTTACAAAATCCTTGCCAAATAGCCTCAAGTCTGCCATTTTGGCATAATGGTACAAATTCGGTGCAAAATTACTAAAAAAAAGGCAAATGTGCAAGTAAAATAGTTTTTTTTTCAAAATAGATAGATTTATCTATCCGGATTTGCGTATGTATAAAAAAATATGTAACTTTGCACCCGATATTAAACTAGGAACTCCCATAGCGAAGCGTCTAATAGGCGGAACGCCGTCCTATAGCCCGCTGGGCGTCCAATAACCAACCAATAAATATGTTTATCATCGGCATTGCGGGCGGTACCGGCTCGGGAAAAACAACCGTGGTACGCAAACTCATAGAGCGCCTTCCTAAGGGCGAAGTAGTCGTTATCCCTCAAGACTCCTATTACAACGATAGTAGCCATGTGCCTTTTGAGGAGCGTCAGAATATCAATTTTGACCACCCAGATGCTTTCGAATGGCCTTTGCTTGCGAAACACATAGAAATGCTCAAAAATGGCGAATCCATCGAGCAACCTATCTACGATTACATCACATCTTCCCGTCAAGAAAAGACTATTCATGTAGATCCTCGTGAGATTATCATCGTTGAAGGTATCATGGCGTTGCACGACCCTATTCTTCGCCAGCAAATGGACCTCAAGATCTTTGTGGATGCGGATGCAGATGACCGTCTTATCCGTGTTGCACAACGCGACATCGTAGAGCGTGGACGCACCATTGAGGCAGTTATGGAGCGTTACCAACGTGTATTAAAACCTATGCACGAACAATTTATTGAGACATGCAAACGCTATGCGGATGTCATTATCCCACAAGGCGGACATAACAATGCCGCCATCAACATGCTCGTGAAGTTCATCAAACAAGAACTCAAAGAAAAAGCCCATAACCATTAACCAACAATCAATAGCCCATAACCAATAGCCCGCAGGGCGTCCATTAGGCGAAGCCGTCCAATTACCAAATGTTATACCTCCAACTCTTCTGGACATATCTCAAAATAGGTACTTTTACCATTGGTGGTGGCTATGTCATGCTCTCTATGATTGAGCGTGAGATAGTGGATAAAAAAGGGTGGATTGACCGCGAGGAGTTTATGAACATGATAGCGCTAGCGCAAGCTGCCCCTGGACTTATTGCGGTGAATTCGGCTATTTTTATTGGTTGGCGCATAGGTGGATGGCGCGGAGTGATGGCGACCGTCTTAGGCGCAGTTCTTCCTTCTTTCTGTATTATCTTGGCTATCGCTATGCTTTTCCAAGACTATAAGGACTATCCTGCCGTAGAAGCAATATTCAAGGGAATCCGTCCTGCTGTAGTAGCTTTGATTGCCGCTCCGCTTTGCAATATGGCTGCGAGTGCTAAGATCACTTGGGCTACAGCTATTATTCCTATTGCTGGAGCTTTGCTTATTTGGCTTGGAGGATTATCTCCTGTTTGGATTATCCTTGTGACCGCCCTTGCTACTCTTGGTTATACTTATCTGAAGGAAAGGAGGAGCAAATGATTTACTTACAACTGTTTCTGATTTTTTTGAAGATCGGGCTCTTCGGTTTTGGCGGTGGATTGGCTATTTTCTCGCTTATACAACATGAAGTTGAAAAATATGGGTGGATGACACAAGAAGAGTTTGTTGATATCTTAGCTATTAGTCAAGTTACACCTGGTCCTATAGGCATCAACTGTGCTACATATGTAGGTTATACAGCTACAGGAAGTGTATGGGGAAGTGTTCTAGCAACAACAGCAATTATTATCCCTAGTCTTATTATCATGTTGCTCATTTGTAAAGCATATTTCTACATAAATGCCCGATTTCAACATAATATCTACTTTACTCGCACCATGCGCACCTTGCGTCTTTCGGTATTAGGACTGATTGCTGCCGCTGCTCTTGCTCTTATGACGCCCGTTAGTTTTATTGACTGGCGCAGTTGGGTGATTTTTGTGGTGGCTTGTATTATCACGATCATTCCACAATTTATCAAAAAATCCGAATCCAACGGTAAAATATCTATCGTACTGAGTAAGTGTATGCAAATAATATCTAATCCTATATTGTTAATAGTTTTAGCTGGCTTTGCTGGGTATTTGATTTATTTATAGTCTCATATGAACTCGTCGTGAACCCGTAAAAGACAAGGAGAAGAAGATGTAAGAAAGAGGGTGTATCAAAACTGATACACCCTCTTTGCATATAGGTTATGACATTATCCTAGGTAGGTTTTGAGAATTCCGCTTCGTGAACTTGTTTTGAGTTTGCGGATTGCTTTCTCTTTAATTTGTCTAACACGCTCACGTGTGAGATTAAACTCAATGCCTATTTCTTCGAGCGTTTTCTCTGGAACTCCAATGCCGAAGAATTTGCGAAGGATGTCAGCTTCACGAGGAGTGAGTTGATCTAATGCGCGGTCAATTTCTCTAGAGAGTGATTCATTAATGAGTTTGTGGTCTGCATTAGGTGAATCTTCGTTGACCATCACGTCGATCAGGCAGTTGTCTTCTCCCTCTACGAATGGAGCATCAACACTAACTTGTCTTCCTGACATTTTGAGCGAATCAGCAATTTTGTCAATAGGCAAATCTAATATCTCTGCTAATTCTTCAGCGCTAGGACGGCGCTCGTGTTCTTGTTCAAAGCGTTGGTATGCTTTGTTGATTTTGTTGAGCAAACCTGATTGGTTAAGCGGTAGTCGCACGATACGAGCTTGCTCTGCAAGGGCTTGTAGGATGGATTGGCGAATCCACCATACGGCGTAAGAGATGAATTTGAATCCGCGTGTCTCGTCGAATTTTTCTGCTGCCTTAATGAGGCCAAGGTTGCCTTCGTCAATAAGGTCTGGAAGGCTCAATCCTTGATTTTGATACTGTTTTGCTACAGAGACAACGAAACGGAGGTTGGCACGAGTGAGTTCCTCAAGAGCAGCTCTATCGCCATTACGAATTCGGCCAGCCAATTCCACCTCACGATCAACCGAGATAAGTGCCTCACGACCAATTTCTTGTAAATACTTGTCAAGAGAAGCCGACTCGCGGTTGGTGATTGATTTAGTAATTTTAAGTTGACGCATGATAACAAATAACAGTTAACAATTGATAGTTAACAGTATGAAATAAATGTTATTAGTTGTTGTTAGTGATCCGGTCGGGATTCGAACCCGAGACCCACAGCTTAGAAGGCTGTTGCTCTATCCAGCTGAGCTACCAGACCTCGTCGGAATGCGCTTGTCGCATGAACGACACTTTTCGGTGTCGTTGGGGCTACCGCGATTCCTCCTCTTAACCCAAACTCGCGAAGTTTGGGTTATTTTGCGACCATTGGTCGCTATGCATAAGCCTTTCGACTTTCAAAGAACAATTCGCTTGTGCTAAAGCACGCCAAAAAACCTATATAGGCACACAAAATAGTGCCTACAAAGGCAATTTGGGCGCAAAAGTACTGCTTTTTTGGGAATTATGCAAATATTTCCGCAAAAAAATGCAAAATATTACAAAAGTTCCTCAAAAAGTTCTTGTAATTTGGTCTTGTTCATTGCACCTACGGTACGATTAACCAATTCTCCATTCTTAAAGAAGAGGATGGTAGGAATGTTCATAATACCATATTGGCTGCAAGTCTCATCGTTCTCATCTACATTGAGTTTGCCTACGGTAATCTTACCCTCATACTCTGCTGCAAGTTCTTCTACTACTGGCAACATCATTTTGCATGGACCGCACCATGGAGCCCAAAAATCAACCACTACAGGTTGACCCTCTGCCAACACCTCTTGAATGTTAGCGTCTGTAATCTCTTTAATCATAATAGCTTATATTTTAATATGTTTATTTTCTATTTCTCCTGATAACAATAAATCTGTAATAGGATCTTCCACCCATGTCTGAATGGCTCGTTTCAATGGACGTGCGCCAAATTTGCGTTCCAAAGACTCTTTGAGTAATTTTTCTTGCGTTTCTTCGTTTACCTCTAATTCATATCCCATTACCTCTAGGCGTAGTTTTAGAGGGTATAGTTCAAGCGACAAAATCTGTGCCAATGACTCTCTAGTAAGAGGGTTAAATACCACGATATTATCCAATCGATTGACAAACTCTGGAGGGAAAGTTCTGTTAAGTGCTTTAGTAAGAGTACGTTCGGATTGTTTGTCATCTATTTCTCCTGCATCAAAACCAATTCCGCTACCAAATTCACTCAACTGTCGTGTGCCAACGTTACTTGTCATGATAATGATGGTATTCTTAAAATCGACTATGTGCCCCTGACGATCTGTCAGTCTTCCCTCATCCATCACTTGTAAGAGCACATTGAATATGTCAGGATGGGCTTTTTCTATTTCATCAAACAACACAATCGAATAAGGTTTGCGGCGCACCGCTTCGGTGAGTTTGCCTCCTTCTTCGTGGGCTACATATCCCGGAGGAGCTCCCACGAGTAAGCTAACTGTATGCTTCTCAATGTATTCGGACATATCAAAGCGAATGATTGCATCTCTATTGCCGAACATCTCTTCTGCCAGACATTGTGCTAAGTGGGTTTTACCTACACCTGTTGGACCCAATAGAAAGAATGTGCCGATCGGTTTCTTTGGGTCTCTTAACCCCATGCGGGAACGTTGGATGGCTTTAACGATGGTGTTAATGGCTTTATCTTGTCCTATTACTCGCTGTTGGAGCACCGTTGCCATTTGACGTAACTGTTGGGTTTCGGCTTGTGCTACACGTTGTACGGGCACTCCTGACATACGACTAACGACAAAAGCAATATCTGCCTCTGTGATAAGTGGTGTGCTGTCAATCTCTGTGGTGGTTTGTCTCTTATATGCTCCTGCCTCATCCATCGCATCAATTGCTTTGTCTGGGAAGAATCGGTCAGAGATATACCTATCTGTTAGTTTTACGCACGCGTGCAAGGCTTCTTCGGAGTATTGTACTTTATGGAAGGTGCCATACACTTCACTCAAGCGTGTAAGTGCAGCATAGGTTTCTTCGGGCGATGTGGGTTGTACTTGTACCTTTTGGAAACGTCTTTCTAGTGCTCCGTCTTTCTCAATTGTCTTACGATATTCGCTAATTGTGGTAGCACCTACGCATTGCACTTCTCCACGTGCTAATGCTGGCTTGAGGATATTGGCTGCATCCAAGGAACCTTGTGCGTTTCCTGCTCCCATGATAGTATGAATTTCATCCACAAAGAGAATGATTTCGGGATGCTTATGTAGCTCGTTAATCACCGTCTTCATGCGCTCTTCGAACTGACCGCGATAGGTTGTTCCTGCCACCATTGAGGCAATATCCAATGATACAATTCGTCTTCCTTGTAGGGTAGGTGCTTCGCCGCTCTCAATACGCAAGGCCAATCCCTCTACAATCGCGGATTTTCCTACGCCAGGTTCGCCAATCAGGATAGGATTATTCTTCTTGCGGCGTGATAGAATCTGTATCACGCGTTCTATTTCCACTTGACGTCCCACTACAGGATCTAACTCTCCGCTGCGAGCTTGCGCAGTCAAGTCTTTGCCGTATTTATCTAGCGCTGGTGTGTCTGTCTTGCTCTTTTTGTGCTCTTTCTGATTATCCCAACTGAATGGTTGTTCACCTGCAAACTCGGCATCTAATTGACTTCCGTTTTGTGGTAATGGTTGTGGTTTTGGAAAAAGTCGTTCGATACATTCGTAGTCTATGCCAAATTGTTGCTCTACGAACATGGCAGGGAAGTTTACGCGCTCACGCAGTAGCGCTAATAATAGGTGTACCGATCCACATTCTTCTGCATGATAGAGTTTAGCCTCTATGATCATTAAGCGAAGTATGCGTTCGCTAGCGCGGGACATCTTAGTAGTCTGACTAGGTGCTGTTTGCATCAGTCGTTCGTCAATAGAGCGTTTGAGTTCTACAGGGTTGAGTCCTGCTTGCATTAGTAGTTCGAATGCTTTGCCTTCTGCCAATCGCAAAATACCCAACATCATGTGGTCAGGCATAATCTCTGTAGAGCCCAAGCGTTGTGCTTCTTGTTGAGCGTACAGGAGAATAGTGTGTAGATTATTTGTTTGTTGCATAATATATATAAGGTATAGGTTTATTTATAGAAATGCCATGCTATTCCTGCGCGGAACATGTCGGGTGCCATTGGATAGGAAGGCATTTCAAAGTATTGTTTGTTCATAAATGACGCATTAAAATGTTGGTATTGGGCGAATAATTTGAGTCGTAATTTTCGTACATAGAAGTTGGCATATACGTTCATCACAGGGTAGTTGCCCACTTGCACTTCGTTTTGCACGCAAAATTGGCCCAATGCAGGATTCAAAATGGGTGCATAGTACTTGGTGAAGAAGCGCATATCTACACCTATTTGTACATCCAACACTTTGACCCATGTGCCGTGGTAATAGAGGTTGTTGTACAATGTGAGGGTAGGTAATGGCATTTTGTTGGATGATGATAGTTGGTACACAATGCTATTATCTAGGTTTACCCAAGGAGTGGTGATGTTTAGTTGTAGGTTAGCGGCTAGAACTTGTATGTTACCATCCATCTGTTGTGGTATTCCATTCTGATCAAAGTAGATGGGTTGTGTAAGATTTTCAAAAGACACATTGAGTTTTGGTTTTACCCATTTGGTCGGATAGGCTATTTCTCCGCTTATATGTAAACGATATTGTTTGCTGAAGTCATTATCCCATTGATAGTGATTGCTGCGGTAGTGTTGCAAATAATAGTCTGGTGTCTCGTTTCGGAAGAAGGCTTTTGCTGCTATAGTCATAGAGTCTTTACCTAACTTGAAACCGCCATCAATATGACCGTTGATCTGAAACTCTCCTAGTTTATAGCCTAATAGGCACACGTTACCATCAAATCCGTAGTGTATATGTTTACCTCTATTTTTATACAATGCTCCTCCGATATAGGTATTGTTAGTCCAGCGATTTTCGAAGGTGATATCAGGTGGCAAACCGACACTATCTGAATAAACGGGAAGCAAGGAGAGATGTCTTTGTGTTTCATTCATTGCATATACTGTAGCGCCGAACTTTAACCATGTGTTAAACTCTTCTTCGAAGGTTACCGATAGTGTATTTTTGATACTCAAACATGCGGCACTATCTGCTGTGGACTTCTGGTTATAGTATGTGTTAAGATAGAAGCCTTGGGCATCTTTCTCGATATATCGTTTGGTAGCATCATTGACTTCGAATATATGCCTAAAAGTGGTTACGGGCACGTATTCTATCTTGATGGAGTCTTTCTTTTCCCATTCTCCTTCTTCGTTACGTTCGCGATAATTGACTTTGCGTTCGCGTTCTACACAAATGCTATAGTAATGGTTTAGGTATCCGGATAGGTATCTTAAACCGGACATGCCTTGCATCTTGACGGGTAGATCTTCGGGCTTAAGTTTACCATGTAGATCATTGACATTTTGTAATCCTCCATTTTCAAAATTACTAAGTGTATTCCACGTGAATGCTCCTTGTAGCGAATAGTGATTGCCGTTGTACGAACCAAATACTGAACCATAGACCGTCTTGCCCTCTAGGTTAGCAAAACGACCAAATGAGTTAAGGTAGTCTATGGTCATACCTAGATTGACTCGGCGTGTTACATTGCCAGTAAATGAAAAACTAATGTCACTTTGACCCAAGTTAGTGACAAATCCTTTTTTGTAGGCAATGGTAGAATAAGGGGTTGTGGTGTGATAAAATTTGACTTGTTGGGGGGTAATGATAAATGGGGTATATGCATCTGCAAATAGAAAATCTGTTGTTTTCTGTCTGCTGAAGTATATGCGCGATTGAATAGGTGAAATCAAGTTGGAGTTGGTCGTGTTAGAAATAGAGTAGTCATTCAATACGTCACGCATAGGCAAATGTAGATAGGAGGAGTCAATACCTGATAGTGTATCTGCCACACCTGTCCATTTGTCTAATTGCCACGCCTTTATGACAGTGGGAACGGTCTTTTCGTTAGCCATCATTCCCACTGTCAAGCTGATAATTAGCAACACCGTGCTAATTAGGCGTTGGTATGCATGTTGTTGAATGTGCACCTTATTTCTTTGTAGCACGCTCTTTTTTCTTGAGTGCTTTGATTTGCTCTTCTAGTTTTTCGATTTCTTTTTCTTGGTTATTGATGGTCTTCAGGAGCTCGTTCAATTCCTCGTTCTCAATGGTAGTTGGATATTGTTCATCCACGCGTTGCAAGAAATCTGATAGTACATTCATATAGTTAATGAACGCATCATATGCAGACTCAAAATGAGTGCTGCCTTGATCAAGATGATTCATGTAGTGGAAGTAGTTCACGTCTTGTAGCAATAACCAATCGCGTTTGAGTTGTTTATCTTGGCACAAGTGTACGCGTTCTGCTACGGCGTATAATTTTTGCAATGCCTCGTTTTGTAGGTCATTACCGGTGTAGATGTTAATATCCTTGGCTTCTCCTGCCCAAGTGATAGGATAGGGTGCTACAATTACGTCATTTGTAGCAAATTTTTTCGCTACTTCACTTGGTGTCATGAAACCGATACTTTTATCCATGGCATGGTATGGCAATGCTTTGAGGAAATCAAAGATACCGGACATGGCGTGTTGGCGTACACCAAATGTTTCTGCACCTACCCAGATGTTTACTACTTGTTCCTCTTCTGGTAAAGAAGCTAGTTGCGCGGTGTAT
Organism: Paludibacteraceae bacterium; assembly: GCA_045119815.1. Lineage (GTDB taxonomy): Bacteria > Bacteroidota > Bacteroidia > Bacteroidales > Paludibacteraceae > Colicola. The sequence goes on from JBGVEC010000194.1 coordinate 19,935, forward strand.
TTCTCTGCATCCATTGGATAATTATACCAATTTGAGTCGGAGAAATGGAATGCTATTTCGTCGCTCAAGTTCGCATTGCGAAGCAGTACTTTCATTTTAGGAGCAGAGGCGCTTTGATATACATAGTTTGGACTCTTCCAACTGAGGATATGTTTTGCACCTTCGGTCATCACCGTTTTGTAGCCTTGTTGATAGAGATGAATAGCGATTTCGTCAGAATAAACCAATTCGGTATTGCAAATTGTGGTAGACTCTACGCCAAAGAGTTCTTTGACCATAGCTTGTTGCAACTGCAATTGCTCTACTGCCTCGGTTTCGCTATATACGCTAGCCAAAGAGTATGCGTATGGAGTTGCTACAAACTCTACACATCCTGTTTGTGCTAATTCGTTGAGAACATCGATCATCTCTGGTGCAAACTGTTGGAACATCTCTAATGTAGTACCAGACACACTGAGGGCACAATGGAAGCGGCCTTTAGATAGACGAATCATCTCTTTGATGGTGTTGCACAATGGTAAGTAGGAGGTGTTGACAAGATATTCTAAATGCTCCTCGGTCTGCATATCATCATAGTAGTAATGATCTTGACCTATTTCAAAGAAACGATAACGCTTCATCTTATATGGAGCGTGCATTTGAAAACAAAAACAAATATTTTTCATGACTTTCTAATTTTACAGTTGATAAATAGTGGATTAATAGCGATATTCGCGCAATACTTGATCATAGATACGACGTACTTTTAGTCCTGCATCATACCACTTGATGTTGTTTACTTCTTCGCGACCCAGTTCGCTCAAGGATTTGTACATAGCAGGATACTTCACTATCGCGTAAATAGCATCTGCCATAGCATCAATATCCCAATAATCGGTTTTAATGGCGTGAGATAGAATCTCTGCGCAACCCGATTGATGCGAGATGATGGATGGACATCCTACTTGCATTGCCTCTAATGGTGAGATACCAAATGGTTCACTCACACTAGGCATGATATACACATCAGAGTCTGCCAATACCTCTTGTACTTGTCTGCCGCGCATAAATCCAGGGAAGTGGAACTTGTCTGCTATACCGCGTTGTGCCACGAGGTCAATCATCTTATTCATCATATCGCCACTACCTGCCATCACAAATCGTACACCATCGGTCTTGGCCAATACGCGTGCAGCCGCTTCTACGAAGTACTCTGGACCTTTCTGCATAGTGATACGACCGAGGAATGTCACTAGTTTATCTTTGCGTGGATGCTTCACAAACTCTTCAGGATTGGCCAATGGTTCTACCGCATTGTGTACGGTGCTCACTTTATGAGGTGGTTGACCATATTTTTCAATGACGGTACGACGTGTCAATTCGCTCACACACATGATATGATCAGCTTCGTCCATACCTCTGCGCTCGATGGCATATACGGTTGGATTAACATTACCGCGGCTACGGTCAAAGTCCGTTGCGTGCACGTGAATAACCAATGGTTTGCCCGATATTTGTTTAGCAAATACTCCTGATGGATAGGTCAACCAGTCGTGGCTGTGAATGATATCAAAATCCAACGCATGGGCTAGTACACTTGCTACGGCCTCGTAATTACCGATCTCCTCTAATAGGTTATCAGGATAACGACCTGAGAATCCTACACAACCTAAATCATCGGTTCCAATACGCGAGTAATCGTAGTGGATGTTGTTGCGTAGATGGTAGTACTCTTCGGCAGACATTCTGCCCTCCATGCGATGGCGAACGTAGTCATAGTGGTTGTCTTTCCATACGATAGGTACACTATTGGCACCTATTATGCGTAGGAAGGATTGATCTTCATCTCCCCATGGTTTAGGGATCACAAAGGTAATCTCCATGTCCTCTTGTTGAGCCATACCACGTGTCAATCCGTAGCTGGCTGTTCCCAAACCGCCTAAGATATGTGGGGGGAACTCCCAACCGAACATTAGTGCTTTCATTTTGTTTCGTATTTTTTCAAGGTGTTACATACTTCAATCACGCTCGCTACACTAGGAGCATAACTCATACCGCCGTGGCCTTTGAATGGTGGGTTTCCATCGTACAACTCGTTCAATGTGCCGATACATAACTCACTCATCTCTGCTTCATAGCCCGTCAATAGACGGCGAATAAAACTCTCGCCTGAGTGTTGATATACTTTCAAATAAGCAATCGCATAAGCTGCAATGGTCCATGGCCATACGGGACCATTATGGAAGTTACGGTCGCGTTCCAACTGACCGCCGATATACTCAGGGCGGTAACCACCACTCTTAGGTGAGATGGTGCGCAACCCCTTGGGGGTGTACAACTCTTTGGTGCAGATGTCCACTACTGCTTTGCGTTGTTTCTTATCTAGTGGTGAGAATGGCAAGGAGGCGGCAATAATCTGGTTAGGACGAACTTCGTTGTTGTGGTAATCGCCATCTACGTAGTCATCTAGATAATAACCGTTCCAGAAAGTCTTTACGAAATTGTCTTTCGCTACTTCTGCTTGGTACTCCATAAGATCTGCTACTTGCTCTTTACCCAAACAACGTTGGATGGCTGCAGTGAAGAGCAATGCGTTATACCACAATGCATTGATCTCTACCACATAGCCTGTACGAGGGGTGATAGGACGACCGTCCTCTACGGCATTCATCCATGTGGCAGGACGCTCTTTACCATCCACCCAAAGCAGACTATTGTGATGCAGGAACAAGCGTGGGTGTTGTTGTCTGCGGATAAACAACATGATTTCTATAATCAACTGACCATATAGTCTAGTCGTTTCTTCCAAAGAAGTGTATTCGGCATATTCTTGCAATGCATGGATAAACCACAACAAAGCATCCGGTTCGTCCATTCCCACAAGTTTGTGAGGTTGACCGTTCATAAAGGCGCGAATCTCCTCTACAGCTGTCTTGTTGACGATAGCGTCCCAGTACTCAGGACGACCAATGCCCATGGTACAACCAGGCAATGCCAAGAACTCCTCGCGAGCGGTAGCTTTGAACCATGGATAACCTGCCATTAGATAGCACTTGTCTCCTTCGCGTTTGTAGAATTGTGATGCTGCATTCTTTAGACTGTTAAACATAGTGTCACGTGCACTGCGGCGTTGTAACTCTTTCTCCCACAATCCCTTCAATGTGTTTGTTTTAACTTCGCTAATACCAGCGGCAAAAATGATGCTCTCACCTTTCTTGATAGGTACCTCAAACCATCCTGGCACCAATTGGTCTTCCTTGTAGGAGAAGCCTCGTTCTAATTCTTTGAAGTATTCTATTCCTCTGTACCATTGTGGGTTATGGGTGTACTCGCATTTCTTGGAGCATTGCATATATAGCTCAGGGAATGCAGGATACATCCTCGCTGCTCTACCATTTTGTACCTCGCGCATATCGGTGCAAGCCCCTGGATTCTCATGGGTAAGCTCGCTTGTGCTGCGGAAAGCCAAGAATGGTTTTAGTCGCAATGTAGTAGGCGAGTGTGCCTCTACCAAGGTGTAACGAATCAATACGCGTGGCTCAAAACTTACCAACATTCGTTCTTTGGTCAATATCACACCGCCGACACGATAGGTAGTCTTGCTGATTACCTCGCAGTCAAACTCACGAATATACTTGTGACCATTAGGAGTGTACAAGTTCTCTCCATACTGGTGAATGCCGAGGTTGAATTCGGCACCGTGTTGAATTACGGTTTCATCCAAACTGCCCAAGAGTACGTAATTATCTTCAGGCAATGGATCTGAGAGAGGGAGTACCAATTGTCCATGGTACTTGCGAGTGTTACAATCCACTAGTGTGGTGGAGTTGTAGGCGCCCGCACGATTCGTGCGGATCATCTCTTTGCTCAAACTACGCTCTAGGTTGATGAGTAGTTTCTTATCAAAATTCAAATAACTCATATCTATTCCTCCTAAATGTTATTTCCACTTATCTTCAGCATCCATGTGGAACTGACGAATCTGTTGTTCTTCTTCTCGTTTGCAAATCAGCAACACGCCGTTGGATTCGGCGATAATGCAGTTTTCTACTCCTTGTATCACAGCCATATGTCCCTTTGGCAATGTGACGATATTACCGTGGCTGTCATAGTATTTTGCTTCACAATGCAAAGTGGCGTTGCTGTTATCGTCTTTTTGACTCAAGTCATACAATGACCCCCATGTGCCGAGATCGCTCCAACCAAAGTCGCTAGGCAATACATATACATTTTTGGCGTGCTCCATCACTCCGTAGTCTATTGATATGCTTGGGCAGTTAGGGAATGCTTCTTGGATGAAAGCCTCTTCGGCCTCTGTTCCTAGTGCATTCTCGCCTTGGGCAAAGATATTGGCTACTTCAGGCAGATAGGCCTTGAACGCAGCATCGATAGATTGCAAGTTCCATAGGAAAATGCCTGAGTTCCACAAGAATTCACCGCTTGCTACAAACTTTTTAGCAAGCTCCAGATTAGGCTTCTCTGTGAATGCTCGAACCTTGCAGGTGCCCGCATTATCTACGGTCATTTTCTCACTATCGATTTGGATGTAGCCATATCCGGTGTCGGGACGGGTAGGCTTCATTCCTAATGTCAATAAGGCTTCGTGAGATGCTACGAACTTCAATCCGTCTGCAATGGTTTGGATGAATTTCTCCTCTTGCAAAATCAAATGGTCGCTTGGTGCCACTACGATATTGGCGTTTGTTTCGCCTTGTTGCTTAGCCATAGCTTTGATACGCGCTACTGCATATGCGATGCAGGGTGCCGTATTTCTGCGAGCGGGCTCGCACAATACCTGTGAGGACTGCAGCATAGGTAGTTGTTCCAATACTAAATCGCGATACTGCACATTGGTCACTATCAGGATGTTCTCCGCAGGAACCAAGCTAGCAAAGCGATTTACAGTCATCTGCAATAGACTTTGACCCGTGCCAAAGAAGTCCAGAAACTGTTTGGGTTTGTCCGTGCGACTAAATGGCCAAAAGCGACTACCTACACCACCGGCCATAATCACACAATAGTTGTGTTTCATCATATTATTAGAATTTTTGGTCATATACATTTGTCCTAAATTTATAATAAATTTATTAAAGCCTGCAAAAGTACTATTTTTTTTTCACATATGCAAGACTTCAAGTGTATTTTTCTATAAATATGCATTTATGTGCTTCGTACTCTTGCATAATTCAAAGGATTTCATTACCTTTGCACGAATTTTTGCATATATGAAGAGGATTTTAGTCTATGTTTTGATACTCGGAGCCTTGGTAAGTACTTTTATCTCTTGCCGTCGTCAGTCTGTCCCCAAACCTTATGGTTATTACCGTATCGCTATTCCAGATACGGCTTATACCCGTTTTGATTGGAATGGGTATCCATACTCTTTTCGACTTTCTATGAATGCTTATGTAGATGTGTATGAGAAGGATGGCGAGAAGTATTGGATTGATATTCAGTATCCTTCACTCAATGCTACGATTCATTGTAGTTACAAGCCTGTGCGCAATAATTTGCGTACGCTCTCGCGAGATGCACAAGAGTTTCTCTATAGCCACTCTACTGTGGCTTCGGCTATTCCTGCCCAAGAATATGTTAACGATGGGTGTTCTGTCTATGGTTTATACTTTGAGTTGTATGGTAATACGGCCACACCTATTCAGTTTTATCTGACCGACTCGGTGGAGCATTTCTTCCGTGCCTCGGTTTATTGTAACACGATCCCTAATCAAGATTCGCTAGCGCCTATCCATGAGTATTTGCGCCAAGATGCTCGTATGATTATGGAGTCGATGGTTTGGCGATGAATTCGGACAAAATGAGCGTTTTATCTACCATATTGAACCACCACCAATCGGTTCAGCCTTTGCTGGCTGTATTAGTTGATCCGGATAAACGAGAGCGTTATTCTGCTCTTCTTTCGTATTTGGGAGATGTCGATTTGGTTTTGGTAGGAGGTAGCACGGGAACTAAGATTGAAGAGTGTGTTATGGAACTCCGCCATCATACCTCAGCCCCTTTGGTACTTTTTCCGGGGAATACGGCGCAGTTTACTCCGATGGCGGATGCTTTGTTGTTTCTCACCTTGCTCAACTCCCGTCGTGCCGAAGTGCTCATTGAACCTCATATTCAAGTAGCTAGCATTATCCGTCAGTCAGGAATAGAGACGATACCCATGGGGTATATTTTGGTGGATGGCGATCGCCAGAGTGCTGTGGAGCGCGTTTCGGGTTGTACACCTATTGCTCATCAGGCGGTAGCGGATGTGGTGAGTCATGCTGTTGCAGGGCAACTGCTGGGCAAACAGTTGATTTATATAGAGGCGGGTAGTGGTGCTAAAACGCCCGTATCCATTGATACTATTCGTGCTGTTCGTCAGGCTATCGATCTGCCTTTGATCGTAGGTGGAGGTGTCACATCGGAGGAGCAGATGCTTGCCGCGTTTTCAGCAGGAGCCAATATCGTAGTGATTGGTAATCATTTTGAGCAGCATCCTGAGGATCTGCCTCGTTTTTTACAAGCTAAATACTCTTATGTCCACAATAACTGATCGTACTGCAGATGACTTGCGCTATATGCAGATGGCGCTTGTAGAAGCTCGGAGAGCATATGACAAAGGTGAAATCCCTGTAGGGTGTATTATTGTAGCCGACAACCAAGTGGTAGGTCGTGGTCATAACCTTACCGAGACGCTTCAGGATGTAACGGCACATGCTGAGATACAGGCTATCACGGCTGCTGCTACTACCTTAGGTGGTAAGTACCTAACCCAATGTACGCTTTATGTTACTCTTGAACCTTGTGTAATGTGCGCTGGTGCTATAGGTTGGGCACAAATCCGTCGTGTAGTCTATGGTGCAGAAGATGAAAAACGAGGTTTTACTCGTTTGGCTCCCCAAGCTCTGCATCCCAAATGCACGATTTCAACGGGGGTTATGGAACAAGAATGCAAACAATTGGTACAGACATTTTTTCGAAGTAAACGATAATTTTTTTTGACGATATAGACCTATGAAACCAGTCTTACGAACATCTTTGCAATTGATAGCATTGGCTGCTTTGGCAGCATTGGCTATTTATCTATTTCCTCGTTATGAGTCCAATTTTAAATACACATACGAGGTGGGGCAGCCATGGGGATATGGGTTGGTGATGGCTGAGTTTAATTTTCCCATTAACAAAACAGACACGCAATTAGAAGCAGAACGTAGTTTGCTCATGCACGACTATACACCTTGCTATACATTACAAATATCATCGAATCCATCGGCACTTTATGTAGTTTCTCTGGCTGAAATGGAACGTCTTACTTCTATTGGATGTTCGCGTGTATCTGTGCTTGAGAATAAGGTTTCTACTTTGGTTTCGATACAGAATATCTATACCCCTAAAACCGCTTTTCAATTAACCAACAAGGATTATGCTCCTAACTTGGTTTACGATTCTATTACATCGCAGAATGTCCTAAATCAATTATTATCCACCATATCTCTAACGCATGGCATGGTGCAGGCGGGTGCTAAGATTATTGATTCGGGCGAGATTGTGACCGAGGAGATATGCTGCCAACTAGATTCATATGCTGCAGCTAAGGAGCAACAGAATGTTTCTCATCGTCAGACTTTGGTTTCTTCGTTAGGTGGTGCGGTTTGTATTATCTTTTTCTTGGTGGTGTTCTATTTATATCTCTTTACTTATCGTCGCAAGTTGCTAGATAATCTTCGACATGTATTGTTCTTTACCATTTTGATGGCGATTATTATTTCTGCTGCTTTTTTGGTGTTGGTGTATGTAGATGCTAAGGAATTTATCTATCTCGTACCATTTGTTTGGTGTCCGATTATCGCGCGTGTGTTTTATGATTCACGCACGGCTATTTTCTTACATATCATCACGGTATGTATAGTTAGTATTGCCCTACCTGCTCCATATGTCTTCTTACTTACACAGATAGTCGTGGGTATAGTAGCGGTTATTAGTTTGCGCGATATGACACAACGTGCCCAATTGGCTCAGACGGCCGCGTTTGTGTTGTTGGTATATTGCTTGATGCATACTGCTTTGCACCTACTATTCACGGGTATGTACAAAGATATTGATTGGCACTATTATTTGTTATTCATGATCAATGCTATTCTCGTGATCTGTTCGTATGGTTTGATTTTCCTCTTTGAACGTGGTTTTGGTCTGTTGAGTAATATTACTTTGGTGGAGTTGACTAATGTCAATTCCAACCTCATGCTTCAGTTTGCTGAGAAAGCACCGGGTACATTTCAACACTCATTGCAAGTGAGTAACCTAGCTACCGAAGCGGCTAAACGCATAGGTGCTAAGGTGTTGCTCGTTCGAACGGGAGCCTTGTATCATGATATAGGTAAAATGAGCAATGCCGATTGTTTTATCGAGAATCAAGTTGAAGGTCGCAATCCGCTAGATGGTATGGATACTGCGGCTGCGGCTAAGGTAGTGATAGACCATGTGCTAGAGGGTGAACGCATTGCTCGCAAGCAACATTTGCCTGAAGTGATTATTCATTTTATCCGTTCTCATCATGGTACATCGCAAACTCGCTATTTCTATAACACGGCTATCAACCAAGCCAAACAGGCTGGTCTGGATGCATCTGCGGTTAATATCGCTGACTATACCTATCCCGGTCCCAAGCCTACAACCAAGGAGGCAGCTATCCTCATGATGGCAGACGCTATTGAGGCGCGTTCTCGTTCGCTTAAGGAGATGACCCCTCAGTCAATCTCCGATATGGTAGATGATATGATTGATATGCAAATGCGAGACGGACAATTGGCTCAGACACCATTGTCCTTCAAGGATCTAGAAGACGTGCGTGCAGTCTTTAAACAAAAACTCGTAGAGATCAATCACCATCGTATCACTTATCCGACGGTGGAGTAGATAGCCCCTTTTACTGAGGGATGCTTCCCCATTTTTCCACGATTTCATCCATAATCTGGAAGACTTCGGCTTTGCTGTCAGCACGAAGCAGAGCGATACGTGTTTGGCGAAAATCAAATAATCCTTTGAACGCTGGCGAAGCAGCAAAATGCCTACGACTATGCACGATGCCCTTGCGCTCGTCGCCTATCCACTCAATGCTGCGTTCTACGTGCTCTTTAAGGATTTCCACGCACCATTGCATGCTGCGTGTTGGGAGTAGTTCGCCGGTGTTGAGATAGTGTTGGATATCTTCGAATATCCATGGGCAGCCAAAGGTGGCACGGCCAATCATGATAGCATCTACTCCGTATTCATCAAAACATTCTTTGGCTCTTTCTGGGGTGGTGACATCGCCATTTCCGATGATAGGAATATGGATACGGGGATTGTTTTTTACTTCACGAATGAGTGTCCAGTCTGCATCACCGCGGTACATCTGACTGCGTGTTCTGCCGTGGATAGCCAACTCGGCTATTCCGCAGTCTTGTAATGCTTCGGCTATGTCGGTAATAATACGGTTGTTGTCGTCCCATCCTAACCGCGTTTTGACGGTCACAGGGGTGTTGACGGCTTTTACGACAGCACGGGTGATATCAAGCATTTTAGGAATGTCTTTCAATAGACCTGCGCCCGCACCCTTGCCTGCCACTTTCTTGACGGGGCAACCAAAATTGATATCGATGAAATCGGGCTTTGCTTGTTCTACGATACGTGCTGCCTCGGCCATGCTTTCGGGTTCGCGACCATAAATCTGGATAGCTACTGGACGTTCTTCGTCGTAGATGTTTAGTTTACGAGTCGTAGAGGCTACATCTCGTACGAGTGCATCGGCGTTCACAAATTCGGTATAGACACGAGTCGCACCAAAACGCTTGCATAGCAAACGAAATGCAGGATCTGTTACATCCTCCATCGGTGCCAAATATAGTGGAAACTTCTTCATTATTTAATCTTTAGAACTTTTAGAACAGCCCATTGGGGGCGCTTAGAACCTCACCATTCTCCTACAAAAATAGCAATATCATTAGTTGTCCTGTAAGCACACGTAGGAACATCGTTAGCGGATATACAGTTGAGTAGGATACTGCGGCGCGGTCGTTGGATGTCGTGAGGGTTGTGGCGTAGGACAATGCAGGTGGATTAGTGGTGCTACCTGCCAATAGTCCCATTAGGGTAAAATAGTCTAATTTTAGCCACTTTCTGCCGATTACACCGATAATAAGTAATGGGATGAGTGTGATAATCACACCATAGCCAATCCATACGTATCCGCCCTCTACGAGAGTCTGGATAAAGGTCTTGCCTGCGCCGAATCCAACGGCAGCCAGGAACATTGCTATACCTATTTCTCGGATCATCAGGTTGGCGCTTGATGTAGTGTATGTTACGATATGCAGTTTGGGACCAAAACAACTCATCAAGATAGCCACAATGAGTGAACCGCCTGCTAGACCTAACTTAAAGGGTTGAGATAGACCAGGTAGTGCGATGGGTAATAATCCCAATGCTACACCTAATGCTATGCCAACGAAGATAGATACGAGGTTAGGCATATCTAGACGTTTGGTGGAGTTGCCAAATAGGCTCTCTATTTTATTGACCGCTCGCTCTTCTCCCACGACCGTAATTTTATCGCCCAATTGTAAGTAGAGGTCACGTGTAGCTAGGAGTTCGATACCTGCACGGCGGATGCGTGTGATGGATACGTGGTAGGTCGAACGGATATTCAAGTCGCCAATGCGTTTGCCGTTCAATTCGGGCTTTGTTATAATAATATTGCGCGAAACGAGGTGCGCTTGTTGTCTGTTGTCCGTTTGGATGGTGGTTTCCATTCCGAGTAGCAATACGCTCTTTTTGTGCTCCTGATCGATCACAATACGAATGCGGTCGCCTACGTGTAGGATGGTGTCCACGTCGGGCAACTCGTCTTCGCCGTCAGGACGAACTAATCGTGAAACGATCAAGTTCATATTGCACAAGGCACTCAAGTCACGAATAGAGGCGCCTTCTACTTGTGGATTAGCCAGCAGAATATCGACATGCTCAATCTCTTTTTGTACTTCGCTCTCTGCGGCTATCTGTTCTTTCTCCTTGTCTATGTTGATGCGGAATATCCATCTCATAGCGAGTAGCGAGAATATGATACCTACTACGCCCAATGGGTATGCCATGGCGTAACCGCTGGCAATATCGGCATTTGTGGAGCCGGTGATATCGGCAAAAGCTTGCTCTGCAGCACCTAGACCAGGGGTGTTGGTCACGGCGCCAAATAGCACGCCAGTCATGGTAGCGATATCTTCGCCTGAAATGAGGTGGATGATGTATGCGGTAAGGCAACTGAGTATCACGGCACTCATTGCTAGGATATTAAGTTTGATGCCTCCTTTGCCAAATGATGAGAAGAAACTGGGACCAACTTGCAGACCAATGCTATATACGAAAAGGATTAGTCCAAAGTCTTTGGAAAAGGTCTCTACCACGGGGTCGAGGTGCATGCCGAAGTGCGACATAGCAATGGCGCAGAATAGTATCCATGTGATACCCAATGTGATACCTTTGAATTTGAGTCTATGACTCAAGTATATACCGCAGGCAATAGCGAGGGTTAGAATAAAGATGGAGTGGGGTACTCCCGAACCAAAAAACAGACTTTTCAACCAGTTCATATAATCTTCGTGATTAAATTTCCCGCAAAGATATATCTTTTTCGTCATATAACCAAGAGAAAGTCCAATTTTCTCAAAAATGTCAAACCCATCTAGCAACAAAATGACACTTTTTTTATAAAAAATGTAACTTGAATATTGCAAAATTGGAAAAAAAGCAGTACCTTTGCACCGTGGAATAATTTGTAGCGGATAGAACCGGTATTAAGGACTTCCATGCAACCGAATATTGTATCACACGCAAAGACTGTTAATCACTATGTTAAACGCATTTTACAAGACGCACGATTACTTGGTAGAGCACGTACAAGTGCCTGCAAGGCGTGTTTTGATGGATGAGATTAATTGGAACGACCGTTTGATTGCTATCAAAGGCGGTCGTGGAACGGGTAAAACGGATTTTTTGTTGAATTATGCGAAGGAGTTGCGTGTTAAGAATCCTGAGTTGGCAAAGCATATGCTATATATCAATCTCAGTGACTTCTATTTTACGGAGCATACATTGGTCGAACTTGCTGCCGAGTTTGTGGCGGGTGGAGGACTTGTTTTGTTGATCGATCAAGCTTACAAGTATCCTGATTGGTCTCGCGAACTCAGTCAATGCTACTATCGTTATCCTGATCTGCATATCGTTTTTACGGCTACGGCGGTGATGCGCGTGGTGGAGGATAACAAAGATATAGGTCATATTGTTCATCCATATAATCTCCGCGGTTTTAGTTTCCGCGAGTATTTGAATGTCACTTTAGGGCTCAAACTACCAGTGTATTCGTTGGAGGATATCCTCAAGAACCATGTGGAGATAGCGCAGCAAGTCAGTCGTCATATCAAACCGTTGCAGTACTTCAAGGATTATCTGCACCATGGTTTCTATCCTCTCTTTTTGGAGCCTCACGACTTTTCCGAGTCGCTCCTTAAGATGATGAACAATATCTTGGATGTGGATGTCTTGCTTGTTAAGCAGGTGGACGTTAGTTCCTTGCCTAAACTGCGCAAATTGGTACATCGTATGTTGCTAGAGACGCCTTGTGGCCTCAATGTCAGCACATTGGCTGCCGCTATTGACTGTTCGCGTTCGACCACGATGAACTATATCAAGTACCTCAAGGATGCGCGATTGTTGAACTTACTTTACCCAGAGGGCAAGCAGTTTCCGCTCAAGCCTACCAAGGTGTATATGCAGAATACCAATCTCTGTTATGCTACCTCAACGCGTGATATTGACCCACAAGCTATAGCAGAGACATTCTTCTATAATGCTTTGCATGGCAAACACACCGTTAATGCCACTGACCGTAGTGCGATGTTCATCGTTGATAGCAAGTATTACATGGATGCGCGTGCTACTACACCAGCCAAAACAGGTATCCGCTACTGCGCTATCGCAGACCTCGAGTATGGCTCGCAAAAGAACATACCATTGTGGCTATTTGGATTCCTGTACTAGTGCCGTTGGCACGTTATTTGTCCTACTAGTCCAACTAGTTCAACTAGTTCTACTAGCCAACTAGTCCTACTAGAAAAACTATTTAACAACAAAATTATACTACAATGAACAAAGAAAAAAAGTATTTAACCCTTGATGGTAATGCTGCTGCGGCGCATATCGCGTATATGTTCACCGAGGTAGCTGCCATCTATCCTATCACCCCATCTTCTCCTATGGCGGAGAACGTGGACGAGTGGGCTGCAGCAGGTCGCAAGAACCTCTTCGGCGAGACAGTGTTGGTA
>JBGVEC010000195.1:0-2250 GCA_045119815.1 Paludibacteraceae bacterium
TTTTGATATTCACTTTTTAATTGTTCTATCCATTCTTCCAACGTACATCCTGCAAACTGGGTGAAAGTCTTTCGGAATGTACTTAGATTGGTGTGTCCAACCTTACAGCCCACTTCGTAGGGTGACATTTCCGGGTTTATCTGTATCATCTTCTTAGCTTCCTCAATGCGGAGGCTATTGAGCCAAGCTGCGAAGTTCAGCTTCTTACGTGTGTTCACGCAGTATGATATGTCGGCCTTGAGTATCCCAAGTTCTGTTGCCACATCATTTAACTTCAACTTCGGTTGGCGGTAATGCTTGCGCTTCGCCCACTCATTGAGTTTTACTTCTACGCCATCTATCTTCTCTTTGTATGTCGGAAGAGGACGCTTTACAACATATTTTTCCCAATCTGTATCAGGCATTTTTTTAGGTTCATCCGATAAATGCGTAGTTGTATATGATTATTTGTCATAAAAGAAGATAGCTAAGATTATCTCACTATCTTTGGTTGTCCAAACTAAAGTATCGTGTTATGAATCCCAGCTATCTGTATCATGCTTTCGGCGTACGCCATCACGAATGCACTAAAACTGAGTTCAAAGGTAATCAAAATATTCACTACATCCAAACTCGCAAGGATAAATTACGTTGCCCTGAATGCAATAGCCGGCATGTTATCCTTTCTGGTTACATTTTCCGCGATATAAGATGCGTTCCTGTCGGTCATAGAGAGACCATATTACGCATTAAGGTTCAACGCCTTGAGTGTAAGGAATGTGGATGTGTCCGCCAGGAGAAGCTTCACTTCGTGACTGGTAAACGCTGTTACACCAATAAGTTTGCCAGATATGTTGTGGATTTGTCTCGCATAGGGACAATCAAGGATGTCGCTCAGTTCTTAAATCTTTCATGGGATACAGTCAAGGATATACAGAAACGTTATCTTCAACGTCACTATAGCAATCCCGACTTGAGCACTCTGGAATATATCGGTATCGATGAGTTTGCAGTCCGCAAGGGCCATGTATACAAGACTATAGTCGTGAATCTCCAAAATGGTCAGGTAGTATATGTCGGTAATGGCAAGGGGGCGGATGCTTTGGATAAGTTCTGGAAGAAAGTATGTAAAGCCAAGGCCCGGATTAAGGCCGTAGCTACAGACCTTTCCGCCGCATTCATATCCTCTGTAATGGAGAATGCCCCAGATGCAGCCTTGGTCTTTGACCATTTTCATGTGGTGAAGTTAATGAACGACACTTTAGACAAACTCAGAAGACTGGCATATAACCAAGAAGCAGATTTGATGAAGCGAAAGGTACTCAAAGGTACCAGATGGCTTTTGTTGTGCAATGGCGAGGATATTTACGATTCATATCACAAGAACAGGCTTGAAAATGCACTGGAAATGAACGCTCCGCTTATGAAGGGATATTATTTGAAGGAGGCGCTCCGTGAAATATGGATGCAGGTAGACAAGGAGCAAGCAGAAAAAGTCCTATGCGATTGGGTACGGCAGGCAAAGGACTCTAAAGTTTCACTGCTAATCAAGTTCGCAAATACGCTGATGGCTCACAGAAGTGGAATAATTGCATGGTATGATTACCACATCTCAACGGCTAAGTTGGAAGGAATAAACAATAAAATCAAAACAATGAAAAGGCAAGCCTACGGATATAGAGATGAGAAGTTCTTTGAACTTAAAATACTAGCTATGCATGAGAAAAACTACGCATTTATCGGATGAACCTTTTTTTATTACTTTTTTAAACTTAAAATCTATTTTCACTAGCAAAATTATACGTTATTTTTAATAAATAATCTAATTTTGCAAAGTTTTACGATTGCCTTTTTAATATAGGCGATGGTCATTTTGATTATCTGGTGGGGTAAGTGGTTCATATTCAGATATTTATAAAATATGATTCAAGTAGTAAACATAACCCATTTCAAGGGTTCAACACAGATGGCAAGCCGAATCAACGAGCATGAGACAGGATTTGCCGACATTTTGGTACATAAAGGCGAATTGTACGAAGAGGGTTACACTCGCCATTATATTATACTTATTGTACGCAAGGGAGAGGTTCTGCTCAGTTGCAAACTCTACCACAATAAGGTGATAGCTGAAGGCACTATGGCGTTCATCCCTAAAGCAGGAAAATTTTCTCTCTGTGCACTGGGTGATGCACATCTGCTATTGTTTGCTTTCACCACTACCATCATCCGCAGCGATAAGGAGATGCTTGACTACTTCTGTACCAATGCCAG
>JBGVEC010000196.1:0-4506 GCA_045119815.1 Paludibacteraceae bacterium
CGCGTCTACTGCTGTGATCGCTGACTACTTTGATGCTGACAACAAGATGCTTGGTTACCTCATGGAGAAAGAGGTAGAGGCTGTAGATAACATCCTTAAGAACATCAAGCGTCCTTTCACCGCTATCATGGGTGGTTCTAAAGTATCTACCAAGATCGGTATCATCGAGAACCTCATGGACAAGGTGGATAACCTCATCCTCTGCGGTGGTATGACTTATACTTTTGCTAAAGCCAATGGTGGTGAGATTGGTAAATCTATCTGCGAGAATGACAAATTGGAGCTCGCTCTTGATATCATCGCTCAAGCTAAAGCAAAAGGTGTGAACCTCGTATTGGCAACCGACTGCGTAGCTGCTGATGACTTCTGTAACGATGCTAACACCCAAGTATGCCCAAGTAATGCTATCCCAGAGGGTTGGGAAGGTGTAGACGCTGGTCCAGAGAGCCGCAAAGCATTTGCTGCTGCTATCGAAGGTGCTAAGACTATCCTTTGGAACGGTCCTGCAGGTGTGTTTGAGTTCGACAACTTCGCTGCTGGTTCTAAAGCAATCGCTGAGGCAATCGCTACTGCAACCGACAATGGTGCATACAGCTTGATTGGTGGTGGTGACAGCGTAGCATGTGTGAATAAGTTCGGCATGGCTGACCGTGTAAGTTATATCTCTACTGGTGGTGGTGCATTGCTCGAGGCTATCGAGGGCAAAGTACTCCCAGGTGTAGCAGCAATCAAAGGCTAATAGTTATGGAAATTTCAGGTAAGATTATACAAGTATTGCCAGAGCAAGGTGGCGTAAGTAAGACCTCTGGCAAGGAGTGGAAACTCCAAGCTTATGTGCTTGAGACACAGGAGCAATACCCACGCAAGGTGCACTTTGAGGTGTTTGGCGAAGATCGCATCAAAGCCAACCCATGCCAATTAGACGATGTTGTAACCGTGTCTTTCGACATAGAGAGCCGCGAGTTCAATGGCCGTTGGTACACCTCTATCCGTGCATGGAAGATCCAACAAGGTGTCGTAACTACTGAGACAGCTGCTCCTGTAGTAGATGCTGGTGTAGCACCTGTTGCAGCAGCTCCACAAGCCAATGTGCAAGCATTTGATCCTGCTGCTGGCGTAGACGATGGTACTGATTTGCCATTCTAATGCAACGCAAGATTAAATTAATTATACTAGCAAGCCTTCTAGTAGGTGGCGCAGTAGTATGCGCTATCCGCTGGAAGGCTTGGTTTGCTATTCCTCCAGAGCCTAAGTGGGAAGGAGATACTATTGAGGTTGCATTTAAGACCTTTGCTGATGAACAATTATTACTAAATATGCAAAATGACTCGTTAGAGTTTTTATTGCTAGGCGATATTCATAGTTCATTGGATACAGCAGACTTCAAAATGCTCTCCGAGCGTCACCCTAATATCCATTTTTGGGCACAATTGGGCGATTGGATGGAGCGACCCTATTTCTACTATAAGCAACAATTATACCACTCTATACAAGGTACTGCATTCCAGACATTGCCTATCGTAGCTGTACCTGGTAATCATGAGTATAACAAAGGTATTGCAAAATCATTATATGCTGATTGGACGACTATATTTCCAAATCCTCAAAATGGTCCCCGTCGCTTTTTAGGTAGAAGTTATATAGTTGATTTCCCTACCCTGCGTATAATAACGATTGATACGGATGGCCTGCAACGAATGTCCGATTATACGCAAGTTAGTTTTTGGCTCAAGCAATCCATCAACGAAGCCAAAGATCGCCTGACTATAGTAATTATGCATCATCCTGTATTTAGCACGGCTCAAGGCAGACAAAATCCATTGATATGGTTGGCTTTTTACGGAGTTTTACGCGAGGCAGATGTGGTATTCTCAGGACATGATCATAATTATGCTCGTCGTACGGTGGAATATAAGGAGCGTTTTTGGACGAAACAACAGCCTACTATATTTATAGGTACCAACGCATCTACAAAAAATTATTCTAATAAGGAACAATCCCATTATGACTGCATATATTCTGGCTCTCCTGTATATGAATATATACAAATCAATAATGATACATTATCTATCTCTACCTACGAACTTCATTCAGGCAAACAGATAGATAAAGTAGAAATTATCAATTAAAAAAGCACTTCGAGGAGAAGTGCTTTTTCTTTATCATTTCCATAACTGTTGTACAAATGCTTCGGCATATTTGGCTTGACATTCCATACCTCGCATCCGTTCCATCGTGTCGTGGTACTCTTTGACCGCTCCTTCCAACTCTTGACTCTCATGGCAGAGGTAAGCTTCTATTTTCTTGTCACGATAGTCTGTGATATCCACCCACAAGCTAGGGGTAAAGTTTTGTGTCTGCATACCCGTCATAACTTCTGAATAGTACAAATCAAAACCACGGCCAGTCATTCGCCATGCATCATACACTAGTATAGAACATACGCGATGATCACGATGTGAGTCTATTGGCCAATGGGTAATAACCATGTCTGGTTGTTCAGCCTCAATAAGGGCTTTCATTTCCGCATAGCGCTCTTTGTTGACCTCTGCATTGCCATCTATTTGAGTTAAAAAGACGGCTCTTACTCCCAACATTTCGCATGCTTTACGCGCTTCTGCTTGACGGATAGTACGCGCTTCTTGATATGTTTTACCAGGTATTCCGGCTTCACCTGAAGTGAGATATACTGCCACTACTTGAGCTCCCATATCTTTTAGTTTGAGCATAGTGCCCGCGCACATGGATTCAGGATCATCCGGGTGTGCACCGATAACGAGAACTTTGTTGTATCCTTGTAACCATTTTTCACCTGCTTGCATGGAAAGTGGCAACATCAATAAGCAGCAAAGTCCAAATAGAATAATTTTTGTTCTTTTCATAATGTATAAGATAATTAGTTAAATACCTCAATTAGTACATCCAAGGATTTGATAGTAGGCAAATCATCAATATGCTCTTGGAAATATACTATCAGTTCACGCAAGCGCTCTTGACGCTCTATGCGTGATAGGGGTTTGGAATACCATTCGGGATGTTCTTCCTCATCAATACCTATTCCCAAATACACCGCATAATCCAATAAATATTCAATATGCAAGTTACTAATATCTTCCTCCTTATCAAGTTTGTAAATTATATTACACAACCAATCAAATAAGGGTTGATCACTCATGGGATGACGCAATGTATAGGTCAGTAGTTCTGCTATAAACATTGCTATACATTGCCTTAATATGTCGTAAGATAACAATGTAGGTGTATATACCAAACTCGCAGACGATAATGTGTGCAACTGCATAGGAGCATTATTACGCCGTGAACTAGTATATTCTACAATAGATAACGGCCGTAATACACCTTTGAGCTTATTGCCATATACCACACACTGTACCCGCCCTTGATCGGGTGTATATAGATGCACAATACTGCCTGTGTCTGAGTATTTGGTTGTGGTAAGAACAATGGCAGTAGGCATATCAATAGATCAATCTACAAATTGAACTTTGTTGATATCTCTTGGTTTAGCATCTGGTGCTTCTGCTGCATAACCAAGACCAATACACAGACATAATTCATAGTTTTCGCTGTAACCTAAAATATTTAAGATTTCAGCGCTGTTTTCTGCGTCATTGATAAATCTTACTGGACTACCTAAACAAATACTTCCTACGCCCATAGATTGAGCAGAAAGCAATATATTACCTGCTAGTAGTCCACAATCGTATGCCGAAAAATCATAATTCAAATCACGCGCAATAAACACCATCACTGGAGCTCCACGCATACAGCCTTTGACCATAGCAGGGTCTAGTTCGGCATTACCTGCTGCCATCAAATCTTGAATCTGTGTCATGGTTGCAGGATTATCTACAATACGCAATTCCCATGATTGCTTGTTTTGTCCGTTAGCAGCATTGATACCGCAAGTCATGATTTGCATCAATGTATCACGACCAACAGGTGTAGCATGATATTGGCGAATGCTTCTGCGAGCCATGATTGCCTCTATGACTGCATTTTCTGTCTTCTCCTGTGGTGCAGATGGTGCACAACCCATTAAAGTAATACTTGCCATAATGAGCAAAAATAAAATCTTTTTCATATCATTAAATTTTGGTTAGTTTAGCATAGGTAAGCAATAATGTTTTTTGTCCATTATTATCAAACTTGATATCTATCTTATCATTATCATTCTCTCTATAAACATCCAGTACCGTACCTGTACCAAACACCTTATGCTCTACCCTATCTCCTTTTTTCCATTCTGAGCGCACCTCTTTGTGTGATTTGCCTGTACTTCCACCTGCAACAGGACTGAGTTTTTTCAGTTTACCCTGTGTGGATGTAGCAGGTATTTTTGGCATTTCAGGCATTACAACTCGTTGCGGAGCTATACCCAACCCTTGCGACGATTGAATATAACACGAATCAATATCCTTGATAAATCGTGATGGCGAAGAGAATACCGTTTGGCCATTACGGAATCGTTGACGTGCGTTGGTC
>JBGVEC010000197.1:0-1605 GCA_045119815.1 Paludibacteraceae bacterium
TCAACTAAAGACGGATTACCGACTCTTTATGTACGAATGGGACGAAGAAGAAAGCTCAATAATCATTACCAATAGTAGCCGACAGAACTATCTTCAATCCATTGAAGAACGCATCGATTGGGATATTAAACGCCTACATAGTATCATCGCTCATTTGGAAAAAGGGCGAGTAAAATACACTGCCGATGATATTATTGCTACATTCCAGAAGCAAGCCAATGGGCAATCGCTGTTCAACTTTATGCATGGTGTTATTGCTCAATTACAGCAAATGGGCAAGCAGCGCACTTCGGAAACCTATCGTTGCACGCTTAAAAGTTTTATGCAGTTTAGAGAAGATAAGGACCTGTTATTGGAGGATATTGATTCGGACTTAATGCTGATGTATGAGGCTTATTTACGAGGTCGAGGATTGACCAAGAACAGCACTTCGTTCTATATGCGGATACTCCGAGCAGTATATAATCGTGCTGTTGAAAAGGATTTGACCACCAATCGAAACCCTTTCAAACACGTTTATACGGGCATTGACAAGACTATTAAGCGAGCCATTCCATTAAAGGCAATCAAGCAGATTAAGAACCTCGACTTGTCATTGCAACCATCGTTGGATTTCGCAAGGGATATGTTTCTCCTCTCGTTCTACACTCGCGGAATGTCATTCATTGATATGGCGTATCTCAAGAAGAAAGACCTATCCAATGGCATACTTTCGTATCGCAGACGCAAGACCGGACAACAACTTTTTATCCGTTGGGAGAAATGTATGCAGGAGATTGTGGATAAATACGATGCTGATTACTACAGCCCATATTTGCTACCCATTCTCAAATATCCATACGATAGGAACCAATATAAGAATATGCTTTATCGTACCAACAAGTCGCTAAAAGAGATTGCAAATATGGTAGGATTATCCATTCCTCTAACCCTATATGTAGCCCGTCATTCGTGGGCGAGTATTGCCAAGAGTAAGAACATCCCTATTTCGGTTATCAGCGAAGGTATGGGACACGACTCGGAAATGACGACACAAATCTATCTGGCATCATTGGATAATGCCGTAGTCGATAGAGCAAACGCTCAGATATTAAAGGATTTGTAGAAGGCGAAGATGTTTAGCAAAATGATTGCTCTCTATGTAAGAGATACTTAATTTACTGCAAAATTACGCAAAATAAAGTAACTAACACCATTTTAGAGCCAATAAAAAGTCTGACAGCCATATAATTGTGCGTGATTGTTTAGCAAAAACATATAAGCCGAACGAAATACCACCTAATAATCAGCAAGTTCCGTCTGCCGTAGTATCTCTTACATAGAGAAGAAAGGTAACGGTATGGAGCTGATAGACAATATTAACAAGACCTTAAAAGGTGATTTTGTTACGGAGTTACGCAGTGGCAGTAAAGTGGCTATTGCGGCTTCGTGTTTTTCAATCTACGCTTTTGAAGAGCTGAAAGCACAACTCAAGGATATTGATGAGTTGCGTTTCATCTTCACTTCTCCCACATTCGTTACCGAAAAAGCCAACAAGCAAAAGCGAGAGTTCTATATACCTCGCCTAAATCGTGAACGCAATCTATATGGTTCCGAGTTTGAAAT
>JBGVEC010000198.1:0-2309 GCA_045119815.1 Paludibacteraceae bacterium
AATAGTGGTGTTTAGGTGCAAAAGCCGCTTCGCAGATCACAGGGCAACCACTGTTGACCAGCGCTTGGGTCTTGGCAATCATAGCTGAGATGTCCAGTTTGCCGTCTGTATAGGTGGTGGTGTCCACATACTCGCCAAAGAGCGATTTAGCCATGTCGCCAATCTCGTTACCTGTAGCAAAGCGTGCTTCGACGGAAGCGTCGATAGTCGCCACTTCGGGTTTGTGGGTTCTGAGCCATAATGCCTTTTGGCATTGGCAGGATAGTGTGTACTTGGATTTAGATAATGTTGCCATAGTGGGGATATTTTAGGGGATTTATAATTCTTTATGGTTGTGTACTACCTCTGCGCCATACATATAAGTGCGGCGCCATTTTTGGTTGGGTAATTTTTGCTTTAACTGGGTGAGCAGGTATTGGGCTGAGAAATGTGTATGGTATGCATCAATATACATATAGGGGAATATGCTTTCGCCTTCTTTAACCGCACAAACATTGATGCGAGTGGTTTCACCTGAGAGAAGACGGATCTGAATATCAAAGTAGTCCTCTGTACGATTATTGGCATAGTTGACAGCTATGTTTACGATATCATCTGCTTTTACAAAACCTGGTAGGTCAATACCCCCGAGCGGTGTTGAATCAAATTGTGTATAGTCCATAATTTTATCAATTTATTTTGTTGTTAATATTATTACTGAGTTATTAGCTTGTGGCTCGTAGCGCAGTATATAATATAGTTCAAAAATGAAAAAAATTCAAAAATGAGTGCACATTTTTTTCATTTTCTTTATAACCGTTTGATTATCAGAGATGCATTTTTGTGTTTTTTCTATATAGTAGGGTTAATAAACGATGTGTTTATTACATGTTATTTTACAACCTACAAAGTTACAATATTTTTGGGATATAACCAAAAGAATAGCAAAAAAATCGCTATTTTCAGATTAGAGGACGGCAGTATGTGCCTTTCATGTGCTTGGAGATGAAGTAACCACGGATGGTCTTCTTGGAACCAGGCTGCGAGAGTTGAGCTAGATACTCTTGCTCTAGCGCTAGCCACTCAGGCGAACCTTTGATGATTTGGTTGTAGGCCTTAGAGGCAGCAGCCATACGCAAAGTGCCTGCCTTTTCCGCTTCGGATTGAGGTTTGAGACTATAGTCACGAGGATTGTTTCTGTGACCGGTGAACTGTGTGCCATGGCGCTCCATGAGCCATGTGTCGCTTTGGCTATGGAGCTTGCCATGGGCACTCTTGATGATTGGGTTATAAGTTACTTTTGACATATTAAATTTAGGTTAAATGTTCATAATATGGGAGACGGGACACGCAAGGCAGGACACCATAATGTTTGCTACTATGTAGCTATGGAAATCATTCGGTAATATATGCTTATGAACCCGTCATGAACCCGTAATTGATAGTTTAGGGTTTAGTGGACGCCCTTTGGGATATAGGTTATAGGTGATAGGTTAGAGGCAAGGATTACTCGGTATGTACGCCGAGGGTAGAACATACATAGGAAAGTGATGAGAAAATACAGGTGCAGTTTCTGCGGTTATTGCGGTTATTGCGGTTTTTGGAAAACCGCAATAACCGCAGAAACCGCTAAAACCGCTTATGCAATTTCATCTTTTATCTTGCTATATATTCCATGTGCAACATGCTGGATTTCATGACGATTGATACTTTTTTGCAGCCAGCGATCAATTGTCTTGTTACCTATCCCAAGGACTTCCACCTGTTTCACGGCATCTTGCTTGGTGAAGTCCGCAGGAAGATTTCGAAAACCAAAAGAGCCACCCCAATGGATGGCTCTTTTGGTATTATTATATATTAAGGATTATTCCTCGTTGCTCCAACTTGTTGAAAGCATACGTAGGTAGCTGCGGTAGCGCCATTGAGCGTTCTCGCGAGCGGCAGCGAAGAGTTCGGCTGCCTCTTGTGGGTATTGCTTAGCCACAGAAGCGAAACGAACCTCACCCATCAAGTAGTCTTGGAACTTATCCCATTGTGGCTCCTTAGAGTCGAGTGAGAATGGGTTCTTGCCCTCAGCCTCGAGTGCTGGGTTGTAACGCCACAAGTGCCAGTAACCGCACTCTACTGCCTTAGCCTCCTCAGCTTGAGATTTACCCATACCAGCCTTCAAACCGTGGTTGATACATGGAGCATAAGCAATCACGAGAGATGGACCTGGATAAGCCTCTGCCTCGCGGATAGCCTTGAGGGTTTGAGCTTGGTCAGCACCCATAGCGATTTGAGCTACATATACATAACCGTATGTGGTAGCGATCATACCCAAGTCTTTC
>JBGVEC010000199.1:0-3728 GCA_045119815.1 Paludibacteraceae bacterium
AACTCGGAATACACCGCCTTTGGAATTTGTCCTCTATTATGGCGAATCAGCGAATTAGCTGCGTTCACAATAATCTGAGTCGAACGATAATTACGCTCCAACTTGAACAACTTAGCCGTTTCATACCCCTTCTGGAAGGTCAAGATATTTTCAATATTAGCCCCTCTAAATGAGTAGATAGATTGTGCATCATCGCCCACTACGCATACATGATTCTGTGGCTCAGCTAGTCGCTTCACAATCAAATATTGCGAATAATTGGTATCTTGATACTCATCCACCAACAGATAGTGAAAATACTCCTGATACTTGCGCAATACCTCCACATTGTTCTTAAACAGCACATTGGTCATATACAGCAAATCGTCAAAATCCATCGCATTGCATGCTTTCAATCGACGATTATATTCGGCATAAATACGAGCCACCTCTGGTATACGAGCAAAGCGATCTTGCATGATATACTCCCTATTCGCACTATACGATGTAGGCGAAAGCAGCTGGTTTTTGGCCATCGAGATACGACCTAGTACCACGCTAGTCTTGTACTGCTTCTCGTCCAATTGCATATCTTTGACAATATGCTTAATCACAGATTTCGAATCCGTTGTATCGTAAATCGTAAAATCATGCGTATAACCTATATACTCTGCCTCTTGGCGCAAGATACGCGAGCAAATAGAGTGGAAGGTTCCCATCCATAAGTAACGAGCCACATGCTCGCCAACCAAAGCTGCAATACGAGTTTTCATCTCTCTTGCCGCTTTATTGGTAAATGTCAATGCCAAAATATTACCGGCATTCACGCCCTGTTGAAGCAAATAAGCTATCTTGTAGGTCAATACACGCGTCTTACCCGATCCTGCACCGGCTATCACCAAATGCGGACCTTCGTTGTATTCTACTGCCGCGCGTTGGGCAGGATTAAGTTCGTCTAAATAATTCATAGTCTATATGTTAGGATATTTTATTCAATTTGCAATACCAATCCCTTCAAATACTCGCCCTCTGGATGGTAGATATTGATGGGGTGATCAGCTGGTTGGTGCAATTGATGCAAAATTCTCACTTTTCTGCCTACTTGAGCTGCTGCGGAGAACACTGCCAGACGGAACATATCTTTGTCTATCGCTTGCGAGCAAGAGAAGGTAAACAATATACCTCCTGGACGAATACTCTGTATACCTTTCGCATTCAATCGTTGATATCCACGCAAAGCATTCTTCACCGCATCACGGTGCTTGGCAAATGCAGGCGGATCCAAAATAATCAAGTCATAGGTATTCGTATTCTTAGTCATGAACTCAAACGCCTCCTCTGCAAATGCTTCGTGTGGGGCCTCCTCGCCAAAATTATAGGCCACATTACTTCTCACCAAGTCCACCGCTTTTTGGCTCACATCCACCGAGTGCACCTTCTTGGCACCCCCTCGCAAGGCATATACCGAGAATCCTCCCGTATAGCAAAACATATTCAGCACATCCTTATCCTTGGCGTATTGCTCCAATAATGCACGGTTATCTCGTTGGTCAATAAAGAATCCTGTTTTCTGACCTCTCAACCAGTCAATACGGAAACTCAAACCATTCTCTTTAGCCCAAAATTCCTTGTCCTCTACTCTATCGCCTCCGATCAAGTACCCTACTCTATCTCCTTGTATCATAGCCTTATGTGGCAAAGTATCGTCCGATTTATAATACACCTTGTCCACTTGTGCCACTGCTTCTACTATCGCCTCAGCTATCTCTTCACGATGATAGTGCATACCCACCGAGTGCGCCTGTATCACAGCCGTATCTGCATACACATCCACAATCAGTCCTGGCAGAAAATCTCCCTCGCCATGTATCAAACGATAGGTATTATTCTCTTCTGTCACCAATCCTAAACTCTCTCTCACACCATAGGCTGCGGCTATGCGTGTTTTCCAGAAGTCCTTAGACAGTTCCCCTACTCCAAACTCCAATATACGCACCGCTATCGAACCTATCTGATAATGGCCTACGCCTAGTGTATTTCCTTTACAATCCACCACTTTCACTATCTCGCCCTCTTGTGGCTGAGCGTGTGGGTAATCGGCATCAAGCTCTATACTGCGAATAGCTCCTGAGAACACCCATGGGTGAAAACGCAAAAGTGACTCCTCTTTATGGGGTTTAAGATGAACAGTTGTCATATTATTCTAACATCATTATTGCACGCTCCAGCGCAGCAATCAATTTATCTATATCTTCTTTCGTATTATACAATCCTACCGACGCACGCAATGTGCCTGGCACACCCAAATGCTCTATCAATGGCTCCGCACAATGGTGTCCTGTACGTACAGCTACACCCTGACGATCCAATAGCACACCTACATCAAACGGATGAATCAATCCGCCATCCGCACGGTAAACATTAAACGAAACAGCACCAGCTTTCTTCTGACCAGCGGCATAAATCTTCACATGCTCCAAACTAGACAAACGCTCCTCAATATACTCCACCAATTCCTCTTCGTGTTTCGCAATATCCTCTATACCAATATCTTGCACATATTCTATTGCCTTCGAAAAAGCATAACTGCCAATATAATTAGGCGTTCCTGCCTCAAATTTATAGGGCAGCACATTATACGTGGTCTTATCCCAACGCACATGCTCAATCATCTCTCCCCCACCCTCGGCTGGAGGCAACTTATCTAACCACTCCTCCTTGCCATACAACACACCCAACCCCGTCGGACCATACATCTTATGGGCACTCATCACCAAGAAGTCGCAGTCCATCTTCTTTACATTCACTGCCAAATGAGGTACACTCTGCGCACCATCCACGCAGACAGGTATATGCTTAGCATGCGCATAGCGTATTATCTCTTCTACTGGGTTGATGATTCCTAATACATTACTCACCTGCGCCACAGATACCAATCGGGTGCGCTCGTTTAACATCCCTTTATAAGCCTCAATATCAATGGATAAATCCTCTCGCAAGGGAATCACCTTCAGTACCGCTTTCTTTCTCTCACATAGCATTTGCCAGGGCACAATATTCGAGTGATGCTCCAGTTGGCTCACGATAATCTCATCTCCTTCATTCACTATCGCATCCCCAAAACTCCTTGCCAGCATATTGATACTGTCAGTAGTACCTTTGGTAAAAATCACCTCTTCAGCCGCAGCATTCAACCATTCTGCCACTTTCTTGCGAGCCTGCTCGTGGTTCTCTGTCGCTACTTGACTCAAATGATGTACACCACGATGCACATTGGCATTCCACTTGCTGTACCCTTCCATAATAGCATCCAACACCGCTTGTGGCTTTTGGGTGGTTGCTGCATTATCTAGATACACCAGTTCACGTCCGTGTACTCTCTCAGTCAATATCGGAAAATCCTCTCTTCTCATGGCTTGTAAAAACTCCTCTCTAATATCTTTTGTGCGTCACCATCTTTCATCAGTTCTTGCAAACTAACTTCTTCATTATGACGCATATAACTATCTATTATTCTCCATCCTACCCAAATACCTAATCTACCAGGAGACTCTTGTGAAATCTCCGAAGTGAAGGGTCCGTCATTCAAATACGATGTGATAACCATGCTTTCTGTCTTGAACAAATCGCGCTTGTCCATCATCCTATTCCATATCTCCTTTTCCCACTTCTCGCACCAGTCCCATTGCTCTTGGGTATATCCCATTACTTCCCATTTAGGTACTCCAGGCAACAATTGCTCTAGCAGA
>JBGVEC010000200.1:0-4257 GCA_045119815.1 Paludibacteraceae bacterium
TTAGCTTTCTTTGTTCTAAGTATGGCATTGTCTGCCACCGCTCAAGATGTTCCAAAACGTGTGTACATCAACCCTGGTCACGGCGATTGGGGATCAGAGAGCCGCAATATGGCTACTATTACCCATGCCATAGGCGATACCACCGGTTTCTGGGAGTCCAACACCAATCTCTGGAAGGCTTTCGCCCTCCAAGAGAAGTTAGTAGATGCTGGATATAATGTGATGATGTCCCGTACCGAGAATGGTCCATATCCTTATGTCAATGGCGACCAGACTATCGATAGACCGCTACTTGACATAGGCGCAGAAGCTGAGGGTTGGGGAGCTGACTATTTTATCTCTATCCACTCCAATGCAAACGTGGATGGTGATTTGGTCAACTACCCACTGTTCCTCTATGCAGGCACGGATAATGGCGGAGAACTTAATGGATCTTCAATCGATATGGCAAATGCTGCGTGGCTAAGACATTTTGAGGCGTTTGGCAACGATAAGGACTGGGAGACTATAGATCACGGATTTGAACCTAATAGTCACTATTCGAAAGCAGAATCCAATCTGCGAGGAGATGAAAGCTTTTATCTTAATGGTTACGGATTATGGGCGCTAGAACATAGTTGCCCAGGTTACTTGGTAGAGGGCTATTTCCACACCTACCAACCTGCGCGCCACCGTGCCTTGAACCCAGACTGGTGCCGCCAAGAGGGTATCCGCTATTTCCGTGGCATACAGGACTACTTTAACGTCAAACCAGACGAGCAGGTCGGATATATCATGGGGTGCGTGCGTAGTTTGACGGAGATGTCTTATGAACTTAATAATCTTTATAAGCTGTTCAATTACATGACCACCTCATACGATGAATTCCTACCTATCAATGGCGCTAAGGTGGTGCTCCGCGATGCATCAGGCAATATCATCCGTACCGAATGTTACCGCCATGTGGCTCGCCACAAGACCGACCAATACTACTACACGACCGACCACAACTACAACGGTATCTTTGTCTTCGAAAATCTCGATCCAGGTCCATATACGCTGACAGTACACGCTGCTGGATATCAAGATAAGGAAATAGAGGTTACAGTTACAGCTAACGCAACCGTTTATCCTGAGATATTCCTAGAGATAGGTCAAGGCACCGAGCCTAATATCAATGTAGATGTCAAATGGGTGCTCAATGGTGGAACAGTAGATGGTACTTTGCCATCAACCATCACAGAAGAATATAGATTACCTATACCTTACAAAGCCGGCTATGCCTTCCAAGGTTGGAACACCGAAGCCGATGGCACAGGCGAATACAAAACCACCCTGCAAGAGGGCTACCGAGGCACCCTCTATGCGATATGGCGTCCTGCCTCTGTCAAATGGGAACTCAATGGCGGACATGTCTCCGAAAATAAATTGCTCTGGGAAGATTTCCAAAAGACTATATTACCAGGCTATCCTTTGGAACCAATAGAAAACGCATCAGAAGTTATTGATTATGTTGGTGGAGAAGCAATCTATAATCTTCTATCAGAGCAGGGAGGCAGATACCAATGGCTCGGAGATTATCTGTGGAATAAAGCAAGTGGTATAGATCAAGGTCTAGATGCATTTGCACGATGGGGAATTTGGCTAAATACATTCCTAAACTGTACAACATATACTGTTGGTGACAAGACCCTAGATTTCACCGAAGCAGGTAAGTACGATAGTTGGAAAAGCTGGGCAACCGAAGATATTCGTCAAAAGGTGACCCTACCTAACCAAATCACTAGCCGATACACCATCCCAACCCCAGAAAAAGAGGGTGCTACTTTCCAAGGTTGGTACAACAATCCTCATGGTATAGGTGAGCCTCTCACCAAGTTGGAAGCTAACTACGAGGGTACGGTATATGCTATTTGGGTAGGTCCAGTGCCTTGTATCGTGGCATACGACCTCAATTGTAAGTACAAACCTGGAGCAATGGCATTTGACTTCTCATTCTATGCCAATACCGAACCTGCTTCTGGCCAACTGAAATTCTATAATAAAGACGGGGTACAAACAAAAGTAGTTCAACTCAGCAATTTGCGCCAAGGAAAGAACACTGTTTTTATGCAGGCACAGGAAATCCCTGAATATGAAAACGGATTTGAAGTGGGAAAAGATATCTTGTGGGAAGTGCATCTAGAAGCACGTCCAAGCACTTTGTTTGCTGAAATCTTCCGCTCTAAACCATCTGAATCATTCAATACCGCATATGCTACTATCGACAATAGTCCAGAATCAGATTTCTTTGGCAGCATCTGGGTGGCAAATCAGAAGGAGCACCTCTATTCTGACGGACAAATCAGCGGCGAGATTTTGCGACTAGTACCTGAAAAAGGTTATGCACGAGATAACGATGCGTTTAAAGATGGCTATCGTCCTCTCCGTCCTCGTCCAAGAGATTCTCAACCTAATGGCGCTCCTGCGGAGGATGAAGGAGGTTTTGAGGTTATCTTCCGTCCTACTGTAGCACCAGACGGCAAAGTATATCTTACCGACAACGGAAAAGAATACGGCGGTGTATTCGTTATGGATCCACATACCCAACAAATTACCAATTTCTTCGAGGGTTGCAAGTACAAAAATGGCGAGTGGAAAGACGAATACGACAAGTGGAAAGACGAAAACGGCGTGTGGAAAAACAAAAACGTCGAGTGGATAGCCAACAACGACAAGTTAGTAGGTAGTGGCTCAACAGGTGCACATATCTATTGGACTGAAGATGTAAATGACAAGAAAGGCTTCAATCCAACAACTTCTAAACTGTTCCTGATGCATAATGATCATGCAGAGAATGCACCTTCTTACGGTTCTACCAAGGGATTCTTTGTATATGATTTGATGGGTAATACCCCATCACCTCAATATACCAAATTGAAGAATATTCCAAACCAAATAGATGGTATACAAGACTTTGTAAACACTGAGATTACGGATTACGCTATTGTTGGAACTAGCCGCGGTGCATGGGTGTGTCAGTTGCGCAATGACAAAGCAAACTTCATTTCTCACCCATCTTTGACATTCTATCCATCGGATAATAGTACCCCTACTATATTTACGAATTCATTAGATGGCGGAACATTTGATGAAGAGCTTATCCATGGTTCGTATGGTGCAGCCTTGGCGGTAAACAAAGCAGAGAACCTACTGGCTATGGTGGACGGTACGGGTAATATCATGCTGTTTGACATTACATGGAATGGCAACGTGCCTACTTTAAGCAACAAGCGCGCTCATTTCGTAGTGCCAGACAATTCTAATACGGGTGGCAGCTATATACCTACCATCACCACCCTCAACTTCGACTATGCAGGCAACCTAGTGGCTACTCTTGGAGATACCTACAATGATACCGAAGACCAACACGAGGTAGCTATCTTCACTTTGCCAAAAACACCAAATGAGATCGATGTGCCTTCTCGCTTTAGCCAACGCGTACCAAGTTTGGTAGAGGATGACCAATGTACATCTATCGCAATAGCCGATAAAAAATACGAGACCGTGGAAATACATCGCAAGATGCAAAAAGGGATGTACAATACCATCTGCCTACCATTTGGTATAGATCTCAGCAATTTACCTGAGGATCACCCATATAAAAAGGCTACAGTGGTAGAATTTGAGGGAACAGAGATCCTGACTATAGGTGGCGAGGAGGTGCTCAAACTTAAGTTCTCACAAGTAGATTTCATGGAAGCAGGTGTACCATACTTGATTCAGCCTTACGAACAGGATATTACGGAGCCTGTGAGAGTATCTAATGTGTTCACTTGTGTCGATCCAAAGGATATTACAGGTAAGAGTATCCCTGACCCTGACAATAGGGCTACTTTCCATGGAATAACAAGTCCAACAACTTTAGAAATAAAAGAGAACCCTAATACATTATTCTTATTCTTGGTGGCTGATAATCGTTTGGCTACTGCGACAGAGAACGGACCAATGCTCGGTAATCGTGCATATTTCACATTGGACAAAAAGCAGAATTTACCTAAGCGTTCAATGATTTCAATTGTTAAGTCCACTCCTGCTGGCATAGAAGATATATACAACACCTATCAAACAGAAGCATATAAGATGCTATACAACGGCATGATTGTTATCGTCCGTGACGGAGTGATGTATGACCTCATGGGTACACGTATACAATAACGAAAAACATATATTAATCTTATGAAAAAAACATTCTTATTCTTAGCAGCATGTGCATTATCCATGTTGGCTAATGCGCAG
>JBGVEC010000201.1:0-39911 GCA_045119815.1 Paludibacteraceae bacterium
TGCCTTCAACTCCCATGTACGGATACGATCTTTGTACAAGTGGTTGTTGTTCATGGTCACGATATCGCAGTTAGCATCAGAGTTGTCATCCCAACGACGGCAGTTATACACTACGTCATAGATACGACCGATTTGATACTCACGGCTTACGCGCAAACCAACTGCATAATCCTCACCATACTTGGTGGTTGGGAAGTTGATAGTGCGGAGCATTGGGGTATAGAAACCGCGTGGTGCGCCAAGACCGTGGATACGGAGAGCGTTGTTGCGACCGTTGTCCGGTGTCCACTCTTTGTGGTCGATTACGCCAGGAGGAATGAGGTTACCGTCAAAGTCGGTCAATTGGTAGGTACCAACCACCATTGCGCAGTTTTGCTCGTGGAAAGCGTCAATGAACTTTTGAACGGTGTTCTCATCGAAGTAAGTGTCGTCAGAGTCCAATTGGATAGCGAAGCGACCGCATTTCTCGTGGTGGAGAGCTACGTTCCAGTTACCACCGATTGCGTGCCAAGTCTTATCTTGAGCGATATAGGTGAGGTTCTCGTGACCCTCAGCAACGATGCTCTTGATTACATCTACAGAACCGTCCTCGGAGTTGTCATCCACAACGATTACGTTGAACTTATAAGGAGCCTTAACTACTTGGCTAAGCGCGCTCTTGATAGCGGTACCGATGGTACGAACGCGGTTCTTACATGGGATAACCACAGTAGCGTCATACTCAAAGCCCTCGCAGTTGAGATCTACATCCTTGAAGCCAGGAGCGAGGTAACCGTTGATATCTTTGAGGTGTTGGGTAGCAGCTTGCTCCATCTCGATTTGTACGCCACGGTTCTTAGGATCAACATAATCGAAGTTCTTCTCGCCAGTGGTACGGTTATCGAGCTCTACATCATAATAGAGGTATTCGTTGATGTGCTCCAAGGCGCCCTTTTGGCTAACTTTGAGGCGGAGGTCGTAGAGACCAGCGTATTGATAATCAACATCCATGCGAGCAACAGCCTCTTTCACAGCGCTAGTGCGATAGAAGAGAACTGAACCGAACTCGAAGTCGTCGCGGATAGAACCCAATTGGTAGTCAATCACAGGAGCGTTGGTACGAACGTCACCTACTTGGTTAAAGTGGTCTGCGTAAACCATAGCTGCCTTGGTGTCCTCGATAAGAGCCTCCATACGCTCGAGCGCGAAGAGAACGAATGAGAGGGTGGTGTACTTGGTGTAGATCAAGGTGTACTCGGTGTTAGCTTTCTCAGCGATCTCGCGAACAGTAGCTGTTGAGCGGATGTCACCGTGCAAGAAATGAATGTCTGCTACGAGCTCTTGAGCCTTCAAGTTAGCCACGGTAGCTTTTACTTGTTCCTCACTTTGGAAAGGAATAAAACATGTGATATTTTTCATAAATTTTAATAAATAAAATGATTATTTTCGCTTTTTATCTTCAGCCTATCCTCGGCTTATCTTCCGCATATCCTCCGCAAAAAGGTGTTGCGGAGGAAAGCGAGAGAAGAATGTTAATTCTTGTTAAAGAATGTGATATTGTACAAACGCCTCAATAGCCTCGTACTCAGCCAATCCAAGGTCAGAGTACATCTTAGCGGTGTCGTGGTTACGATCCTCTGCACGTTGCCAGAACAGACGCTCGTCGTCGCCCAAGAATGGAGCAGACTCCATTTGGCTAGCATGGCGGAGAATAGCATTACGTTTAGAGCGAAGCTCCTCTGGAGACATTGGTACAGCCATCTCTACGAGGTCAAGCTCCCATTCCATCCATGCGCCACGGTACATCCAGATGCGGCAGTCCTTCAACCACTCATCCCAAGCGGCTGTGTGCTTGAGTTCATCGAGAGCAGCGAGCACAGCGTCAAGACATACACGGTGTGTTCCGTGAGGGTCAGCGAGGTCACCAGCGGCGAAGATCTCTTGTGGTTTAACCTCCTCGAGGAGTGCTTTTACAATATCCACGTCAGCTTGTGAGAGAGGACCTTTCTTGATGGTACCAGTCTCGTAGAATGGCAAGTTAAGGAAGTGGATGTTCTCAGTTGGAAGACCCATGTAGCGGCAAGCTGCGGTAGCCTCACCGCGGCGAATAAGCGCCTTGAGGTTGAGGATCTCTCGGGTGTCGTTGTCGCCCACTTTTTCGTTCTTGAAGAAATGCATGTACTCGTCGTACTTCTTCTCAATCACCTCATCGCCAGGGATAAGCATTTGCTTGTAACCTTTCATGAAGTCCATGAAACGTACTACCTCCTCGTCGCAAACAGCGATACAACCGCTAGTCTCATAAGCCACGTGTACATTGTGACCTTGGTTAATGAGGCGTTGGAAAGTACCACCCATTGAGATGACGTCGTCATCTGGGTGAGGAGAGAAGATTACGATATCTTTAGGGAATGGTTTAGCGCGCTCTGGGCGATTGGTGTCGTCTGCATTTGGTTTACCACCTGGCCATCCAGTAATGGTGTGTTGGAGGTCGTTGAAGACCTTAATATTACAGTTGTATGCAGAGTCATACTTGGTGATGAGCTCGCTGAGTCCGAAATCGTTGTAGTCCTTGTTGGTAAGCTTGAGGATAGGCTTCTTGGTTTGCTCGCAGAGCCATACTACGGCGCGGCGAACGAGTTGGTCGGTCCACTCGCAGTTGGTCACTTTCCATGGATGGTTGATACGAGTGAGTTTACCTGCTGCCTCGAGGTCAATCACGAAGGATGCATTCTTGTGCAATTGCAAGTATGATGCAGGGCAAGAAGCGTTTGCTACCTCCTCAATGGCTTGTTTCACGATGCCTGCTTTGTGTTGACCAAAAGCAAGAAGAATCACCTCTTTAGCTTGTAGGATTGTGTCAATACCCAAAGTAATCGCGCATGTAGGCACTTGTGTAGCGTGACCGAACAAAGATTTAGCATCCATGCGAGAGTTGCCGTCCATGATCACAAGACGGGTAGAAGAGTTAGGTTGTGTACCAGGCTCATTGACAGCAATGTTACCGCATTGACCGATACCCAATACTTGGATGTCGATTCCGCCTGCTGCTTCAATAGCTTTCTCGTACTCCTCGCAGAATGTGAATACGGTCTCTTTTGGTAGATCACCTGGGAAAGTGTGCACGTTCTCTGAGAGAATGTCCACTTGATCAAGCAGTTGGCTCTTGATTTGACCCATGCTACCCAATGAAGCGTCTGCCAATGGATAGAACTCATACGAACCGAATACTACTACGTTCTTGAAACTCAAACCTTCCTCTTTATGAAGACGGACGAGCTCTACAAATAAGTCGCGCATGGAGCGACCTGAAGCCAATGAGAGAACGGCTTTTTGCCCATTTGCAGCGCGGCGGTTGATCAAATTAGCGATACGTGCAGCTACAGCAGCAATACCCTCTTGAGGTTTCTCTACGATAGTTGTGTTTACGTGCTCCATGCGGGTGACGCGTGATTGCTCGTAAGCGTCCATAGGACGATACAATTTCTCTTCGATTTTGCTAAGAGAAATCAATTGACTCAGATTATTTCTCATAATTCTTTATGTTATTGTATTCGATTTACTTCTAAACTTCTAAACCCCTGAACTTCTAATCTCCAAAACGACCCAATACTCCACACTAAATCGGGTGCAAAGTTACATCTATTTTTCAAATTATGCAAACGGTTGCAAAAAAAAAGTGAAATAATTTATTTTTATATGTTTTACAACATAAAAGACGCTATACCTCTTGCGCGTGTGAAAAAAAATATGTACCTTTGCAAGCTATTTGATGTGTAGTAGCCAAAAATGACAAAATAACAACTTAAATAAATTTAAAAATTATGATTTTAATTGCAGATTCAGGCTCAACCAAGACCCATTGGTGCTTAATGGCGGCTAATGGTCATTGCAGCGAGTATTTTACAGATGGTATCAACCCTTTCCAACAAACATCTGACGCTATCAAGAATAGCATCAACAACCAATTGTTGCCTAAGATGGCTGGTGAGATGTGGGCAGGTAAGATTACTGGCGTGTATTTTTATGGTGCTGGTTGTACTCCAGAGAAGATTCCTGTGGTAGTTTATGCGTTGGAGGAAGTTTTCAAGGGTGCTAAGATTGAGGTTTACTCTGATATGGTAGGTGCTGCTTGTGGTTTGTTGGGTGAGGAGACTGGTGTGGCTTGTATTTTGGGTACAGGTGCTAACTCTTGTCTCTGGAATGGCAAAGAAATTGAGAAGAATGTGCCTGCTCTTGGTTTTATCCTTGGTGACGAGGGTAGTGGTGCTGTGTTGGGCAAACGCCTTGTGGCTGACCTTTTGAAGAACCAACTCAGCGATGAGCTTAAAGAGAAGTTCTTGACTCAATATGGTATTACTGCTGCAGATGTGATTGAGAATGTGTACCGTAAGCCTTTCCCTAATCGTTATTTGGCTTCATTGAGCAAGTTCTGTTCTGAGAATATGGATAATCCATTGATCGCAAAATTGGTGTACGATCACTTCGATTACTTCGCAAAGCGTATTTTGCCTCAATATCCAGCTCTTCCAGTTGGTTTTATTGGTTCTATCGCTTATTATTACCAAGATGTATTGAAGCAAGTTTTGGCTGACAATGGTTTCCAAGTAGGTAAGATTCTTCAAGGTCCTATGGAAGGCTTGAAGGAGTACCACAAGAAAGATGTAGTTCCTACTATGTAATTCAAAATTCATAATTCAAAATTCATTATTAATTATGGCTTTTACAAAAGTTACAGAACAAAGTTCATTGCACGATAATCTGGACCAAAAATCTGTTGGTCAATTACTTGTGGAGATGAATGAGGAAGATCAAAAGGTGGCTTTGGCTGTCAAGGAGTGTATTCCTCAAATTGAGAAACTTGTAGAAGGTATCGTGGAACGCATGAAACAAGGCGGTCGTATCTTCTATATGGGTGCAGGTACTAGTGGTCGTCTTGGCGTGTTGGATGCCAGTGAGATTCCTCCTACATTCGGTATGCCACCATCATTCGTGATTGGTCTTATCGCGGGTGGTGACCATGCGTTGCGTAACCCTGTCGAGAATGCGGAGGATGATCCAGAGAAGTCTTGGAAAGAGCTTCTTGATCACAATATTACTACCCTTGATACGGTTGTTGGTATCGCTGCTTCAGGTACAACACCTTATGTAATAGGCGCGCTCGAGCGCGCACGCGAGTTTGGATGTTTGACAGCCTCTGTTTCTTGCAACCCAGGTTCTCCTGTAGGTCAAGTGGCAGAGATTGCTATTGAACCTTTGGTGGGTCCTGAGTTTGTGACTGGTTCTACTCGTCTCAAATCAGGTACAGCGCAAAAACTCGTTTGTAACATGATTACTACCATCACTATGATCAAGATGGGTCGTGTTAAGGGCAACAAGATGGTCAATATGCAACTTTCTAACAAGAAGTTGGTGGACCGTGGTACTCGCATGCTCGTTGAGGAGTTGGGTCTTGAGTATGATAAGGCGAAAGACTTGCTTCTTCTCCATGGTGGTGTGAAGAAAGCGATGGATGCATATCGTGAGAATAAACAATAAATAGATAAATAATTTAATATCTGATATTTATGAAGAAAATACTCTTTGTGTTGACTTGCTTGTTCTGTTCTGTAGCTATGATGGCTAGCATTACAGTAACTGGTACAGTCATTTCTGCAGAGGACGGACTTCCTGTGATCGGTGCATCCGTTCTTGAGAAAGGAACATCAAACGGTACTATTACTGACTTTGATGGTATTTATGAGCTGACAGTGGCTGATGACGCTGTTTTGGTATTTAGTTATGTAGGTCTCTCTTCACAGGAGCTCAAGGTGTCAGGTCCAGTGATGGATGTTACCCTCAAGGGTGATGCGATTGCTATGGAAGAGGTTGTGGTAACTGCGATGGGTGTGGTTCAAGAGAAAAAACGCTTGAACTTCGCTGTACAAAACATCGGTGGTGACGCTTTGACCGAGAATAAGAGCGCTAACTTCGTTAACTCTCTCCAAGGTAAGATTGCCGGTGTGTCTGTGACCAACTCTGGTGGTTCTCCTAACGCAGGTAGCCAAATTATTATCCGTGGTATTTCTTCTATTAATACCAGCCAAAGTAACGAGCCTCTCTTCATTCTTGACGGTGTGGCTATCTCTGGTGGCGGTTCTACAGCTGCGGATATCAACCCTAATGATATCGAGAATATTACCGTCCTCAAGGGCGCTGCTGCGGCTGCGCTCTATGGTCAAGATGCTGCTAACGGTGTCATCATGATTACTACCAAACAAGGTGAGGCTGGTAAGATTAAAGTACAAGCTAACGGTAGCTGGCAATGGGATCAAGCTGTTCGTCTTCCACAACTCCAGCAAACCTATGGCCCTGGTGCACAAGGTTTCTACAAGGATAAAACCTCAGGCGGTTGGGGACCTATGTTGGGAGATGATGCGACTATTTATAATAACTTAGGTAACTTCTTTAAGACAGGTTTCTACCACAAGTACGATTTCTCTATTAATGGTGGTAGCGAGAAATTCCAAGCGTATGCTTCAGCTAACTGGTCTAATGCTGAGGGTATTATTCCTGAGGATTATAAGACTC
This sequence comes from Paludibacteraceae bacterium, assembly GCA_045119815.1. Classification (GTDB taxonomy): domain Bacteria; phylum Bacteroidota; class Bacteroidia; order Bacteroidales; family Paludibacteraceae; genus Colicola. The sequence continues at coordinate 6,550 of JBGVEC010000201.1, forward strand.
GTTTTGGTGCTCTCATCAAGGCTTCCTATACCCCAGCTAAATGGGTGACATTCCAAATGGGTATTAATATTACCGATACCAAATCTCGCTCTACAGGTGGCGTAAGTTCTGTATATGGTTGGCCTATCAATGACGATATTACCGATTATAAGCACGATAATGGACTTCCACGTTATCGTTATTGGGGGGATGCACATAAGTACAATGCTCCTATGAGTCCTCTTTATAGTATCTATGAAGATGATGGTGTGGCTAAGAAAACCCGTAATGTGATCAATGGTAGCGTAACTTTTAAACCTATCAAGAATCTTCAAATCGTGGGTCGCGTGAGTTATGATGTGAGTCACTCTTCTTCTGATAGTTATGTTGTTCCTCGTTGGGATGACAGTAATTTGCGTACATCTATAGCAATGCCTACGGTAGAGATGCCTAAGGGGTATGAATATACTCCTGGTGTTATTCGTGATAAGAAGACCGATGCTGGTCAGTGGGATGCTTATAACGAATATATAGCATGGTTGCAATCTACTGAGCCTGGTGGTTATATGGATCCAAACAATTACCAATTGACAACGGATGATAAAGAGAATATGAGCAAATCAAGTTTTGGATATTATTCTGCTTCATCTAGTCGTAGTCGTCTCTTTACTGCGGGAGCAAATATTAGTTACAAGATAGAATTACCTAAGGAATTCTCTATTGATGTGATGGCTGGTACTGAACTTAAGATGTCAGAAGGATTCTCCATGTCGAATTATGGTGAGGACTTTATTATTCCTGGTACGTACAGTCTTTCTAATACCAACCGTGAATACATGCAACTCTCTGACCGTACTGCTGGTCACAGTGGTATCAACCGTTTCGGTTACTTTGGTGAGATCCGTGGTGACTATAAGGGCTTAGCCTCACTTTCTGTAACAGGTCGTTGGGACTGGTCTTCTACTATCAATAAAAACCCATTCTTCTATCCTTCTGTGACGGCGGGTATCATCCTTTCTGAGTTGATCCCTGGTTTGAATGAAACCAAGAACAACTGGTTCTCTTACTGGAAAGTTCGTGGTAACTACGCGGTCGTAGGTAAGGATGCTCCTGCATATCTCTATGACCGCCGCTTTAAACAATTTGGAGCTTACCCTGATGGTGGTTATGGTATCGACCCAACCATGTCTTCTGCTACTGGTCTATTGCTCCCAGAAATGTCATACTCTTGGGAGGTAGGTACCGATATCAAACTATTTGATAACAAGACTCGTCTCGACGTTGCTTACTATTCTACTAAGGTGGATAACCAAATTGTGACAGTACGCGTGTCTCCTTCTTCAGGTTATATCCTCCAAACTCGTAATGAGGGTGTGATTCGTAACCATGGTGTGGAATTTACTTGGGATCAAGATATTATCAAACGCCAAAACTTCAATTGGACTCTTGGCCTCAACTTCGGTCTTAACCGTGGTTCTGTAGTTGGCCTTCCAGAGGATGTGCATGAAATTACAGGTAGCCAATATGGTGATATCTTTACTTCAGCTTATCTAGGTGGTTCTACTACCGCTCTTACTGGTAAAGACTATCTACGTAATGCCGCAGGTCAAGTGATTGTGGATGATAATGGTTATCCAAAGATTAATCCTAATAAGAATGAGTACATTGGTAACCGTGAAGCTCTATTCCAAGCGGGTCTCAACTCTAGCATGAATATATATGGTGTTCAGTTCTCATTCCTCTTCGATGGTCGTCTTGGTGGTGATGTAGTAAACGTTACTGGTCGTAACCTCATTTCTAGTGGTAACCACAACATCTTGGAGAAATACCGTGGTCGTCAAGTAGTATTTGAAGGCGTTAAAGAAGTTTTGGATGAAAACGGTAATGTAGTGGATTATGCACCAAATACAACCGCGATTACACTCAACCAAACTACTATCACTAACTATTTCTACAATGTATCTACGAACTTCATTGAGGATGGTTCATACATTCGTCTCAGTTATGTAACTCTCGGTTATGACTTCGCTAAACTTATGAAGAACCAAAAATTTTTCAAAGGCTTGAAGCTTAACTTTACATGCAATAACGTGTTCTTGTTGACTAAATATACAGGTACAGATCCTGTCTGCAACGCTTCTACTTCTGCTAAGGGTACAGGTTCTGCAGGTATTGACGATAGTCCTATTCCAAGCACACGTAGCTACAACATCAGCCTTTCGGCTTCCTTCTAATCTAAACAATATAATATAAGGAATATGAAAAAGTTATTTATTATACCAATTATTCTTGGAGCAATGTTTTTGACTAGTTGCGAGGATTTTTTGAATATTAACAAAACAAAGGATTCTCCGGTTACTACCTCTGTGGATCAAGTATTACCCGTGGCAACATTCTATGCTTCTCAAATTTGCTATGACCACGCTGAATATGGTGTGTATATGTGCCAAGCATTGACTACTGGTGGTAAAAGTTCTACTGGTTCTTATCCATACAGCCAAGGTTGGGAGTTCCTTGGTGTAAACCGTCACCCAATGTGGCGCCGTCACTTCTATGACCTCGGTGCTAATATCCAAAAGATGAATGAGCTAGCAGAGTTAAACGGTCAATATAATGCAATTCTTATAGGTCGTACTATCATGCTTATGTCAACCATGATGACTACCGATGCGTTTGGTGCTATGCCTCTTTCTGAAGTGTACAAAAGCAACTCTCCTAAATATGATAAACAAGAAGAAGTCTATGAGTGGATGCACTCTGAAGTAGAGGAATTGCTGAAATTATACGATGATCCTACATGGACACAAGCACCTACCAACTTGCTCATCAATGAGCGTATGGATCGCATTTATAGTGGCGATATGGGCAAGTGGAAAGCTTTCTGTAAGGCACTACAAGCTCGTTTGTGGTTACGTAAACTTCCTAACTGGGACAATACTCCTATTACTTGCAACAAGATTATTAATATAGTTGACGAAGTGTTCGCTTCTGATTGGGAAGAACCACGTTATAACTATCCAGGTGGTGCTACTGAGTCCAATTGCCCATGGGGACCTTTGAAACCAATCATCAACTCTTGGGAGAGTCGTGCTAATCGATTAGATCAATCTATTCCTACTACTTTCTTCCTACATGGTATCTTGGGTAGTATTGATGGTACATTTGCTATCTCTCGTCGTTATGCACTTGACCCTCGTGCGGACTACATGATGGAACCTCGTAAGAATGCCGAAGGAGCCCAAGTAGCAATGCGTCACTTAGAGAGCAATATTGGTATGGATATCAACGATGTGATTACTGATTTCCCTAATTTGATTTCGCCAAAGAACCCTTATACTAGCAATACGGGTTATATCCCTTTAATCACCGAAGAAGAATTGCTCTTTATAAAGGCGGAGGCACAATATTGGGCGGGTGATATTACAGGTGCATATAATACTACAGTAGATGCGACCAAAAAGAATATGAAACGCTATGGTATTGATGTTGAGAACTTCGAGTATGCATTCGAATTAAGTAAAAAAGATTCGTTGACAAAAGAGGAAAACGAAATTTATACCAAATATTATAAAGATGGTGCTATGCAATACAACCGTTTTATGGAAATCAAATTGCCAGGTGCAGCTAAGTTTGACCTCTCTGACTTGATGCAACAGAAGTATGTGGCGATGTATCTCTTGCCAGAACAATGGACCGATATGCGTCGCTATAACTATAGTTCTTCTGAAAATGGTATTTCCTACAACAATGTATATGTATACGATGTGAAGAATGTGCACAATGGTAAATATACGCACAAGTTTGCTGAAGATGCTGCTAACTTTAATCTCGAATATAGTTTACATCGTCCATTCAACCTATATGAACCATATTGGTACACACCTGATAACTATGGTGTAAATGCAAAACTCTCTCCTAATGCTTGGGTAAATCGTTTGAATGCCGATACTGAGACTGAAACCAAGTACAACAAAGAGCAACTAGAACTCAATGGATATTATACCACCAATGCGGCTGGTGAGAAGATTCTGGATCATAAAATATTGAAGAAACGTTTGATTTGGGCTGAAAAGCACGATGGTCCTGCTCAGTCTAACGATCCTCAAATTGCCTGGATGTAATACTAACAACCTATAAAAGAACAATAATATGAAAATAAAACTGAATATATTGGCGCTTGGCTTGCTTATATTAGGGTTGGCGTCATGCGAAAAACATGATTTCTTTGATGATAACACCATTACGGGTGCAGTCGGTCCTGAGACCTATTGGGTCATCAATAGTAGCATGGTTAAAGCGGGATCCAATATGGGATTCACTGGACAATACTATTCTTCAGTCAAGACTATCGACCACTCAGAAGTATGGTACGACTTGTGGGAGAAAGAAGATAAGATGGTGTCTTGTGCGTTGGTTAAGGCTTTTAAAATGACTATATCAAGCAGTATGACGGAGCAAAAACGTGTGTTGCAAACCATTTCATCTTACCCTCACTCTGAGGATTTGTGGAATGATTCATTGAGTGCATATATGCTTACTGCTGAATTTCCTGTAAGTAATACCTTGGCGCCAATTACATGGGTAAATCCTACCGATACTGTTGGATTTGCTAAAAACCTTAGTTTTTACTTCCCTAGTCCTGATTCGACCAGAACTTTCCAACAGTATTTCAAAGACTCTGTTACCGCATTGATGAATCCGGATGATTCGACTCGTAATTATGCGGCATATAACGAGGTGTTTGGTGGATTGGGTTTGATAACCGATACAATTACACCTAACAATCGTGATACTATTCCTTACCTCAAATGGATGGTTGATTCTACCTTTGACGAGAATACCTACGTTTGGAAAAAGCATTTCAAGAAATATGACTCAATCTTTAGTACCACTGAGTTTGCTAATGAGTTTTATGGTCTGGATACAACTTGGAATAGGAAATACAATAAAAAAACTAAGGAATGGGATACAATTTTGGTTGAGGTTGTATATAACGAGGAAACACAAAAATACGACTCAATCTATTGGACTAGTATTGACTCTCTGTTCCGCACCTATCCGCTCTTAGATCACATGGAGTATGTTTATCCTAAAATTATGGAACGTGTAGATCGTCTATGGAAGGATTCTGTTTCGTTTATGAATCTTATTTTAGGTGCTGAGGGCTATGCTGTTGAGTATAAGAAGAGTTATTATATCAATGCTGAACTTCGTGTTTATGATGATGCGGGTACATACAGTAAGACCGACTCTAAAGAGATAACAATTAATTAAATAAGAACAAAAAACTCTTACAGATATGAAAAGTAATATTTTAAGACTAATGTGGGTTGCATTGCTACCTTGCTTTATGGGGGCTTGCGTTGATAATATCCCTGAAGAAGAAGTGCTACCACGTGATGCAGTATCTTTTGAGTACTACATAGATCAGAAAGTCGATTCAATATACTATCTTGACTATTATGTTGATTCTGATATCACTTTTGTCAATACTTCACCTGAATCTACTGTGGGTACTCCTACTTGGGACTTCGGTGACGGTACAGAGTCTGTCATAGGTGGTGATACTGCAATTCACTATTTTACCGAAGCTGGTACATATAAGGTCAGACTTACTATTGGCACTTTTAGCAAAGTTCAAGTCGTAATGATTGCGCCAATCAAGCCTATTGTGACTATTGAATTCGCTGACTCTGTCTGCGAGGTGCGCCAAACAGCTGTTTCGTTCAAAGTGGATTTGCCTAATCCAAAGAACAAACCTGCTCATTTCTCTTGGACATTCCCTAAAGATACCAAAGATACACTCGGTGCAAATTACCTTAAACACGAGACTGATTTGCTGACTGATCTGCCAGAACCAGTTAAGTTTTGGCACGTAGGTTCACAAGAGGTGAAACTGAATGTTACCCTTAATGGAGAAGCGTTGGAAGAGACTTCTGTGAATGTACAAGTGGCATATGACAAGGCTGTGCCTACTCTCTATTATGCAGTGCAAGGTGGCAATATTATGGCTTATAAGTTGACAGGTGGTTCGCATAATTCAAACATGCAAATCAATCCTTTTGATCTTGGAGTTAGCGCTGGTCAACATCCATTCAACATTCTCTTTAACGATTCTGTATTGTATCTCCTAGATGCGGGTCAACAATTCTACTATGTGAACGACGTAAACGGCGTTATGGGTGATGGTAAGATCTCTGTTGTTGCAAAAGACGGTTCTAAAGTGGAAACTATGATTTCCAATGTAGGTCAAGCTGCATTTGATGATCCATTCTTTGGTTTTGTGGATAGCGAAGCGGGATACTTGTACTATGCGAATCGTAATACCGGTATCATGAAGGTCAAAGTTACGGATCGCGATAAATTATATAATATTACCGAGTATCCTTATTGGGTGCGCCACAACCATTTGCATTATTATGGATTTGGTTTGGCTTATGGAGCTGTTAGCAATAATTTTGCCAAGATTAACGGTATTTGGCATTGGTCTACCTGCCATACTGCTACAGGTACCCTTTGCTTCATGGAAGACGATATCTTGAAAGATCCTGTTTCCCAAGGTGATAAAGCATCTTTACCAGAGGAAGGTATTATTCTTGAAGGTGTGAAGATTCGTTCGTTTGTTTGCTGTAAAGATAGTACTCCTACTAATATGGATGATAATATCGTGGTATTCTGCGCAATGGAGTCTAATGCTAATGTCGTTGCTGCTTGTACCTATAAGGAGTGGAAAGCGATGGACTCACAGGGTGCTGTAGCTAAGAAGTCTATCAAATATAATACAATGGAGTTTGCAAGCAATATGGACGGTAACCTCCCTGCTTCTGAGGGTACTGGTGTTGAGTCTGTGGGTATCACTCAAATGGTTTATGACGAGGTAAACGGTTGTGTGTATTTTGCATATCGTAATACAGGTAAGAAAACCGAAGGTTATCCTAACTCAGGTATTTATAGCTATAGATTGTCTGATGGCAAAGTTACTTGCCTCATTGATGGTGTAAAAGCATATGGCGTGACTATCAACAATAAACCTTCTAAGCTCTTCTAATGAAATTTATTCATAAAATATCATTTCTTGCTCTTGGCTTGTGCATGGCGCTTACGCTCCATGCACAGCCCAAGCGTGAGTTTCGTGCCTCATGGTTGACTACCGTGTGGGCAATTGATTGGCCTAATCCACATAGCCAAGCTGATGCTGTTGGTCAGCAACAACAAATCGATTACATGCTTTCTCTTATCAAACGTCACGAGAAGGCTAATCTCAATGCTATCTTCTTCCAGGTTCGCGGCTTTTGCGATGCGATGTATAAATCTCAATACGAGCCATGGAGTCAGTACCTCACAGGTACTCGTGGTGGCGAGCCTACCTACGATCCTCTCCAACTCGTGATTGACTCTGCCCACGCACGTGGTATTGAGGTACATGCGTGGCTCAACCCTTACCGTTATGCTTCTTCGGATGCTACTTTCGGTAAGAGTGATCCAAAAGACTACTACAATACCCACCCAGAGTGGTTGGTTAAGTGTAATGACATCACTATCCTCAATCCATCCCTACCTGAAGTGCGCGAGCAAATATGCAAGGTAGTTGTTGATATCGTTAAGAACTACGACGTGGATGGTATTATCTTCGACGACTATTTCCATCAATCGGGTTATGTTGACTCCTATGATGATGCACAATACAATGCCTACAAGGACACAGCGGCTACCGTTATGACCCGTGCTGACTGGCGCCGTGCACAAAACAACCTCATGGTACGCATGGTCAACGATGCTATCAAGGCTACCAAACCTTGGGTCAAGTTCGGTATCGGTCCTGCGGGTGTGGCGGGCAAAGCTAACACTTCTGCTCCTGTCTATGGCGTAGAACCTTGTCCTACTCCTTCTAGCGACTGGCAGTACAACCAAATTTATGCCGACCCACTTGCTTGGTACAATGAGAAGACCATCGACTACATGTCTCCTCAAATCTATTGGACCATCAACTCTTGGGCAAATTACGATGTGATTGCTAAATGGTGGTCAGATATGGCTTGCCATTTCAACCGTCACATGTATGTGAGCCATAGCCTAAGTGCCATGGTAAGCGACAATGTATCTTTGTCTAGTGGTCAATTCCATAAAAGTGAGATTGGTGCACAAATCGAACTCAACCGACTCTATGACCGTATGGACGCTCCTGGTAGTTGCTGGTATGGCTTCTCTACTGGTATGTCCACCAAGGACTATTTCAACTACATGGAGTCCGATGTCAATACCAATGCGGCTATCGTTCCACAAATGAGTTGGTATTCTACCAATAAGTGCCTCTACGTGAGCAATATCACCAAGTCGGGCAATAAACTCACATGGAAAGCACCTCAATCCAACCTTCGTTATGTGGTATATCAAATACCTACATCCGAGATTGGCAAACCAGGTGTGGCACATTCGAGCAAATATCTCTTAGGCACTACTTATACCAATGAGTTCAATGTCAACAACAAGTTTGCCCTGGACGCTTCTATCCCAAGTACGTACGCGGTGGCTGTTCTCGATCGTTTTGGTAATGAGTATCCTGCTCGCACCATGAACAATACCTCTTGGGGTGAGTCTCCTGTGGCAGAAATTACTTATCCAACAAATAACTCACCGGCTCTCATGCCTTGTAATGTAACATGGAAAGCAGTCCAAGGTGCGGACTCTTACTTCTTCCAACTCTCTAAGTCGGCCGACTTCTCAGAGATTGACTACGAGTACGAGGTATCTGAACCTACTTTCTATCTAGGTAAGATTTATTGGCTTAAATCCGATGGCACATACTATTGGCGCGTACGCACACGTAGTCTCAATAAGGAGGATTCTTTTACCAACGTTCACTCCTTCAATGGTACATACTTCCGTATACAATCACCTGCAGAAGGCGATACTTGCGATTTTGTAACTCCAACCTTCGTCTGCGATAGTGTCAATTATTCAAAAGTACAATACACTTTTGAACTTGCATCAAACCTTACATTCGACGAAGCGTCTATGCTACATGTCGCAACTACTTCTATTCCTCGTTTTACATTGCCATTTGATTTGTTGGCTTCGCGTACCTATTATGTGCGTGCAACGGCGCAGTTTAATGACACCGAGGTGATGGCTAACCCAGTAAAGTTCCGCACAAAAGCGCAATTTGTTCCGGTGCCAGTGATTACTTGGCCAATCAATGGCATGGATATTGTGGGTGAGGACTTAAAAGTAGTTTGGAAAAAACAGGCTTCTTCGGGTTTCCAAGTGGAATTGAGTACTACCACTAAGTTTCCACCACGCAATACTACTAAGATCCGTCTTGATGATCCTGATGCTACATCTACTACCACTACCCTCAAAAAGGGAACTTGGTATATTCGTGTGTCTGCTTCAGCAGAAGGTGGCTATACAGACCCTTCAGATGTTGTACAAATCAATATGGGTGTAGATGGCGGTGTAAATGGTCTAGAGGATACATCGGATGTGGATGATATAATCATTTCCACTACACCTACTAAGGTCGTAGAGAACGGACATGTATACATCCTACGCAATGGTAAACGATACAATATGCTCGGTTCCATTTGCGAGTAGTCACCATAGGATTCCGCTACCCTTGCGCTACCTTTGCGCTAGGAATAAGATAGAAAACTAATTAACACAATTAGATAAACAACACAATTTTAAATTACTTAACGCAACCGAGGTCCACAGTGGACGTGTCCACACGGATGAGGAAGCAATTTATTAACCAAAAAAACAACAAATTTATGAAAAGATTTTCAATCTTTTTTGCAGCTCTTTTTGCAGCTGTGACTTCATTTGCTGCCGTTACTTATGAGTTGAACGGTGGTGTAACCAATGATGACAATTGGTTGAACAAGGCGGACATGTTTGCGGCTTTCATTACTGAGAGTGGCTGTCCTCTGACTGTTACTTACGACGAGCTTAAGGCTCAAGCTGACCCAATTACCACTATTGCTGGTAAGTTGACAGTAGACCATGTTACTACTATTATGGGTCTTGAAAAGTGGGACTGGCTTGAGACTTATGTGGCTGCTGTACAAAATGCAGATCCTAATGTGGGTAAAGCATCTGATGTAGTTGCTTTGGTAGAAGGTACAGCTGATGCAGGCTGGCGCTTTGCTTTGGCAGCTTTCTTTATGGAGAGCAAACGTGCTTCATGGCCTGTATCAACAGATTTCTCTACTGCTGGTCAACCAGAGGCATTTATCCCTGCTTGGAAGCACGCTTTCGCTAACCCAACAGAGCCTACAGCTGAGTGGGTATTGAACGCTCCTTACAAAGAGGGTGCTACTTTCGATGGTTGGTATGCTGCTGCTGATTTCTCAGGTGACAAACTAACTACTATCAACGCTGAGACTACTGGTACTCTCTATGCTAAGTGGATCGAGTACGTACCTACAATTGCTGAGGTTCGTGCTTTGGCTAATGACGCTGAGACTAAGGTAACTGGTGTAGTTAACCATATTGATAAAAACAACGTGTATATCCAAGACGCTACTGGTGGTATTCTTGTTTATACATTGGAGACTCCTACTTGCCAAGTGGGTGACAAGATTGTTGCTAAGGGTGTTAAAACTATCTATAATGGTGCCCCTGAAGTAAAAAGTGCTGTTGTTGAGTCTTCTGAGGCTGCAACTCTCTTCGATGCTGTTAAATTTGAGAGCTTGGCAGGATTGGTAGCAGACTCACTCAAACTCGAGCACTTTGCTAAACGTGTGTCTCTTTCTGGTTTGACTATTGTTGAGCTTGATAGCTACAACAACCCAACTGTAGAAGATGGTCTAGGTAATCGAGCATTGTGCTACAAGATGTCTGTAAACCCAACTACATTCCCTGTAGGTACTAAAATTAACCTTACCGCTGTTGCTGCTTGGTACAATGGTTTCCAATTCGTGGGTAATGCTGCTGGTATTGAGGTTGCACCTGCTGGCGTAAAGGAGGCATTTAGCTATCCAGAGCGTCACGATGGTCGCTACACTTTGGAGAATAAATGGGTGATTTCTATGCCAGAGGATAACTATACAGCTAACAAACCAGGTGGTACACTTAAAGTTCGTGGTATGGCAGCTAAAGACGGTATCATGTACTTCATTAACAGTGAGACCGAATCTCTTGTTCGCGTGGATGGTGAGACAGGTGAAATGCTTGAGCCTCTTAAAATCACTGGTGAGAACCTTTTCCAAAAATACGATACAACTAAGGGTGTATGGGGCAATGCAGTTACAATTAAGTTCAATGATATCAAGTTTGATGCTGCAGGCCACTGCTTGATAGGTGCTTGTTTGACCAACGCTCAAACATTCTTTATTTATCAAGTTGATCTTGAGACGGGTGCCGCTACTAAAGTGCTAGAAGACGTTCTTCAAGAGAATCCAGGTCTCCAAGGTGTAGCTTATCGTTTTGATGCATTTGGTGTGTCTGGTGACGTTACTAAGAATGCTGTTATTATGGCAGCAGATGCTAACTCTTTGAATGTTTATCGTTGGTTGATTACAGACGGTGTTCCAGGTGACGGCGAGCAAATTCCATTTGCATGGGCTGAAACTGACGAAAGTCTTTATGTAACTCAAACTTCATTTGGTACTGCTCCTCAAATCTTCCCACAAGATGAATTGGGTGAGTTGTACTATGTAGACGGCTTCAATACATTGCCTATTCTCTTCACGGGTAATCCTGAGGACGGTGGTATGTTGGTTGATGACTTCATTAACTGTCCAACAGGTGCTAATGCTTGGAACAATGAGGGTGATACTCTTGTCTTTAACCCAGGTTTGAATGGTCTTATTGAGTTCCAAGTTGGCGAGGAGTACTTCTTCTTGATGGTTGCAGGTCACACTGTTTCTTCTGCCCCATCTTCATTCGCTCTCTTTAAGTTTGCTGATGAGTATCGTTCATTCTCAGAGATGGAACCACTCTGGTACTTCCCTAAAAAGGGTCTTGGTGGTTCTTCTAATGGTTGCCGTACAGCTGTTCCTTCTGTAGAGGTGAAAGACAATGTAGCTCATATCTACATTTATTCTACTGATAACGGTTACGCTGCTTACACCTTCACTGTCAACGGAGATGATACTGCAGTTGAGGATGTAGAGACTGTTAAGGTTGAGGCTAAGAAAGTTATCGAGAACGGTAACATCGTAGTTATCAAGAACGGTGTTAAATACAATATGCTCGGTGCTGAGATGAAGTAATCTCTAAGTTCTACTTAGAAGTTATTTTAACTCAAACAACCATAATTCAGGAGTGCGTCACACGACGCACTCCTTTTTATATCCTTGCCCATACACCATACACTATACACTAAAAAACTTTAAATTTTAAACTTTAAACTCAAAAAATTTGCACGGTTGCAAATTTTTTACTACCTTTGTGCGCTAAATTATAATTTTGAAGTTTAACGTTAAATTTTACATACCATGAAAAGAATTCTACTTTCTGTTTTTTCATTGTTTGTCGTATGCTTATCCCATGCTAACATTATGCTGAATGGAAATGAATTTACGATTGACACATTATCTATGTATCCTGCTGGTCCTGGTACCACATTTTATGAGTTGCGTATGCTTCGCGCAGACAATGGTAGCAATCGCTTGGATTGCTGGTTGCTCGCTGTGGATACTCGCGATCCTTACGTATCTTTGGAACAAGTATTGGGTACAGGTAAAATTACTGGTACTGAAGCTCCATCTAAAATGGCTAATCGCAGTACAGCTGAAAACAAAATTTTCTTCGCTGGTTCTAATGGCGACTTCTTCCTTACGAAAGATGATCAATCTACTGGTTCGTATAACGAAGTAGGTATGCCTGCGGGTACTACCGTTGCTAATGGCGAATATGCGCTTACACCTGCGGGCGCAGGAGGCGGGCGTCGTGCAGGTGGTGTGGATGCAAATGGCAAGGGTGTGACTAGTTATACGCATAATGTTTCTATGAAATTGGTGTTGGCTGATACTACACTAAATATTAATCATGCTAACTATGTGCGTTGGGAGAATGAATTGGTTCTTTATAACTTCCATAATGGTGCAACCACTTTTACCAATGCGTATGGTAATGAGGTGCAAATCCAATTGCTAGAAGGAGAGACTTGGAATACAACAGGTACTATGAAGGCCAAAGTGACCAAAGTAGAGCATGGCGTAGGTTCTATGTCATTGGACAAAGATCATGCGGTGCTTTCTGGACATGGCACGATGGCGGAGGCATTGGCCACTTTGAAGGTGGGTGACGAGATTACATTGGATTTTGAGATGCGTCTAGACGATGAAATCGTGAATGTAGCGCAAATGATTGGTGGTGACCACTATTCTGCAATGATTCTCGAAGATGGCGAGATTGCCCAATCAGGTTATTGGGATGAATTGCACCCACGTACAGGTTATGGCGTGTCACAAACCCGTGATACCGTGTTTATGCTCGTAGTAGATGGTCGTGGTGTAAGTACAGGTTGTACTACCAAAGTGTTAGCCGAAATTCTCAAGCATTATGGTGCTTACAATGCCGTTAACTGGGACGGAGGCGGTAGCTCATGTATCTTCGTTCGTCCTTTCGGAGCTATGAACAATGGCTCTGATGGTCAAGAGCGCGCTTGCGGTAATGGTATGTTTGCTGTAGCCAATGTGCCTCAATTTGATGAAACGATTGCTGCTATCAAACCTTACATGCCAATATATTCATTGCCTCGCTATGGTTTGGCTCAGCCTAAGTTCTTAGGATACAATCAATACGGTGTATTGATCAATACTGATGTGCAAGATGTGAAACTATCCTGTGATCCTTCTTTGGGCGAAATTCTGGAAGATGGTCGTTTCTTGGCGTCGGGGGAAAGGGGTGGTATTTTGACAGCTACTTGGGGTAAATTGACTACCGAGTTAGATGTGCGTATTGTGACATCAGCCCCTGTTACTATTCGTTTGGATACTGTGTTGTTAGGTCCTGATAGCTATACTGTTGAGGTGCAGGGTACGGTGGGTAATAATACCCTACCATTGCTTTCTAGTGCGCTTACTTGGACAACCTCTAATCCTGCTATTGCGACAGTGAACGAGTTGGGTGAGGTAAAGGGTGTTGCCAATGGAACTGTTGTTATCACAGCTGTGTTGGGCGAATTTACAGACTCGCTCGTTGTTAATGTGGAACTCCCAACGGCTACTCAGATGGTATGGGATGATTTTCGCGAAACGGATACTTGGGAAGTGAAAGGTGGTTCGAATATGAAACCATCTTTATCTGTGCCAGAGGATGCTTCAGCTCCGGTAAATGTTACTTTTACCAAGGGATCGCGTAATCAATATGTACAACTGTCGAAAGATTCCGTCATCTATTCTATTCCTAAGAAGATTCGTATCCCATATACTACTAGTGCTGTCATTGAAAAGGTAATTTTGATTCTTCGTCCTAATAATAGCACTACTTCACAACAAATTAATTTCACAAAAGACCTCAAGACGGATGAGGAAACTGTGCTGGAATGTAGTTTGGAAGATGTGTTTGGTACTGACATCGCTGCCTATCCTCTGCATTTTGTAACACTGAAGTTCATTCCTACTAAAGATTCTGCCGCAGGTCAGCACTATATTTCTTTGCCAGGCATTATGGAGGTGTTTGGTGAGGATGATTATACTGCTCTTGATACTCCTGTCGCTAACGATGCTATTGATGGTAAATACATCAAAAATGGCGCATTGTATATTCAAACTAGCAACGCTACGTATAATGTGTTGGGTTCGCAAGTTAAATAATTAATATAAATCTAATTGAAAATGAAAAAAGTATCTTTATTTCTTCTAGCCATCTCTGTTGCTTTAGTGGCAAGTGCTGAGATTCGCGTACTCAGCGATGTGAAGTTAGGCGAAGGTTTCTTCCCTCAATTTGCAGATGCAGAGACAGTTACTTATCTTGCAGCTGAAAATGCACAGTATGTGGAAGCTCCAGTAGATGCTTCTGTTGCATTGCGCGTGGATAACGAGAATCTTGATCTCAATCTCTATCGCAATGGTAAGAAGATGGTTCTTAAACCTCACGGCGATGAGAACTATATTTGTGCATCTCTATCTCCAGATCAAACACGTATCCTTTTCCGTACTAAGAAAGGTACTGCTATCTGTGATTTGAATGGTAACGAGCTCGTAAATCTCGGTCGCGAAATCAATGCTCCTGTATGGTATGGCAATGATTATGTGGTGGGTATGGATAGCGAGCACGATGGTTACTACAATACCTCTGCTGCTATTGTGATTGCTTCTGTTGAAACCAAAGAGATGCAATATTTGACCAATCCTGCTGATATGGGTATATTCCCTAATGTAGATGCAGCTTCAGGTCGTATCGTGTATGGTACAGAGGGTGGCGATATTCGTATGTTGCAACTCAACTTGACTGAGCAACCTATCCGCAAAACTGCTCCTCGTCTGGTGCAAAAACCTGATGGTAATCTCCTCAAGAAGATCCAAGATAGAAAAGAGGCAAAAGATCCTTCTCAGGTTAAAATTTACATCAACCCAGGACACGGTGGTTGGGATTCGGATGACCGTTTGATGTATCTCTATCCTATATTTGTGAATCAAGCCGTGCAAGAACCATATACACGTGAGCAAAGTTTCTGGGAGAGCCAATCCAACTTGGACAAAGGTATGCGTCTAGACACAATGCTTCGTGCGTTAGGCTTCCAAACCAAGATGTCTCGTATTAAGAATACTACGGCTGATGACAAAGACTTGTATGATATCGTAGAAGAGGCTAATACTTATGGTGCTAACTTTATGCTTTCTATCCACTCTAATGCAGGTAACCCTTCTAACTACATTCTTCAACTCTATTCTGGTCGTACAGAAGGTGATAACAGTTCTTATAGTCATATGCCTGCAAATGAGGTTACAAGTAGAAGAATTGCAACTTTGATGGGTGATAATCAATATATGAATGAAGTTAGCTGTTGGACTCGCGTTCCTATGATCGCAGGTGACAAGACTTTTGCTAAAAATATCATGGGTTGGAGTAACGGCTACGGTGTACTTCGTTGGCTTAGTGTTCCTGGTACTTTGTCTGAGGGTATGATGCACGACTATTTGCCAGAGACCTATCGTTTGATGAATATTGATTACAAACGCCAAGAGTCTTTCTATTTCGCTAAAACATTCTATACTTGGTTCTGCGAGAAAGAGTTGCCAT
The DNA here is from genome assembly GCA_045119815.1 of Paludibacteraceae bacterium. GTDB lineage: Bacteria > Bacteroidota > Bacteroidia > Bacteroidales > Paludibacteraceae > Colicola. Next base: position 22,723 of record JBGVEC010000201.1, read on the forward strand.
ATGGTGCAATCGGTGGTCGAATCCATGATGTGTATCAAAAACAACTTTTCCCTGATTACAAACCTAACAAGAATACTCGTGACGTATATCGCCCAATCCTTAAAGGTTTAGTGGAATTGTGGCAAGATGGCAATAAATTGGCTTCTTATACTACTGATACCTTGTACAATGGTTGCTATTTCTTCTGGAATTTGAAACCAGGTACTTATGTGGTGAAAGCGACTCCTGATGGCTACTACCCACAAGAGGAAACTTTGGTAGTTGAGAATAATAAGATTTCATATGCTAACTTTGGCTTGCAAATGAAACGTGATACTCCTCCTGAAGTACTTGATTATAGTCCAAAGGTTGAGATAACGGATAGTGTACTCGTTTCTACTCATTTGACTATCTCATTTAACTGGGATATGAATGAAGAGGAAACAGCCAAAGCCCTTACTATTACACCTGCAGTAGAGGGTTCTATTACCTTCGAGGATGATGCGCATACCTTGCGCTTCAAACCTACCTCACGCTTTGAGCCAGGTGTGGAATATACGGTTACTTTAGGTACTGGTGCTTGCCACCCAGATGATACATATGAGAATCATTTACAAAAGTCATTTACCTTCAAGTTCCGTACCCAAAACCGTGGTGCTGTACGCGTAATCCAAACTTATCCAGAAAATGGTGCTGAGGGTATTCCTGTAGATGCTGCTTTCATTGCAATCTTCGATGCTAAATTGGCAAATGTTTCGAATAAATACTTCAAGGTTTATGACGCAGGTGGCAATGATATCAGTCCTGCTTCTCGTAACGTAAAACTTAATGGCGCAGCTCCTGCACCTTATGGTTCCGCTAAATTTGAGTTGAAGGCAGGTTCGTTGAAAGCAAATTCTGAATACAAGATGGTTATTGGTGAGAAAGTAGAAGATGTTAATGGTGTTATTGTAAATGATCCTGTAACAGTTACCTTTAAAACTGGTGACGAAGTGACTTCTTCTCTTCCAATCTTGAATGATTTGGATTCACTCTATTTCGAGGGCGATAAGGAGACATCTGTTGGCGTTACATCTGTTTCAACATTGAGAAACACTGCTTCTAAGTTCGAAGGCTTGGCTTCTAATAAGTTGACTTATACCTTCTCTGAAGCTAATGGAGAGGCTGTTTATCTTGTGGATGATGTGACCGCAATCAAAGGTAATGACAAATCTACGTTCGGTTTGCATGTGTCTGCTGACTATTCCTTCAATACACTTTATGCTAGATGGGCAGTTGATGGTGACATTCAATATACCAAGATTTGTGATCTCGACTATGCTGGTTGGCTCTATCAAGAGGCAGATATGTCTGCTCTTCCAGCAGGTGTGGATTATCAATTTATGGGCTTCAAACTAGTTCGCCAATCTTCATTCCTTTCTGAGAAGGGTGAGATAAGTGTGGACGCTTTGCGTGTAAAGTTCGAAGAGTCTGTAGATTCTGCTGTAGAGGATGTGGTTGCTCCTGAACTCGCACCTCTCAAAACCATCGAGAACGGTTATCTCCATATCCTTTTGAACGGAGTGAAATATAACGTACAAGGTGCTGTGGTGAAATAATCAACAAGCATTGATATTGAATACATCTAGAGACGGGGGACACAATTTGTGTTCCCTGTTTTGTTCTATCTTTTTAGTTTCAACGATAAACTTTTGGCTAAAATTTGCATATCTGCATTTTTTTTTGTATCTTTGCAGGCTAATTTGTATAGTTATACGAATTAACGAACAAGAATATTAATTGTTAACTATTAATTATTAACTATAAATATGGGTTTTATAGACATTATTACCAAATTATTTGGCAACAAGTCGCAAAAGGATATGCAGGCTGTGATGCCATATGTAGAGAAGATTAAGGCCGTGTATGCCGAGATCGATTCTTTGACTGATGACGAACTCCGTGCGCGTAGTGCCGCGCTCATGCAACGTTTGCAAGACGCAGTTGCAGCGGATAAGTCCAAAATTGTTGAACTCAAAGCCAGTATCGAGTCTCTAGATATAGACAAACGCGAGAAAGTGTATAACGAAATTGATCGCCTTGAAAAAGAGGTGCTTGATATTTATGATAAGACACTCAACGATATTCTCCCTGATGCGTTTGCTATTGTCAAGAGTACTGCTCGTCGCTTTGCTCAAAACGAGACCATCATAGTGACAGCTACTCAAATGGACCGTGACTTGGCTGCTGATCCTCGCTTTGACTTTGTGGAGATTGATGCAGACAAGGCTATCTATCACAATTCATGGACTGCGGGTGGTAACGAAGTGATATGGGATATGGTGCACTAGGATGTGCAGCTCATTGGCGGTGTGGTACTTCATGGCGCAGTGAAGAATGACAAAGAACAGCGTGGTTCTATCGCCGAGATGGCTACGGGTGAGGGTAAAACCCTTGTGGCTACTTTGCCAGTCTTCCTCAATGCCTTGACCCACGAGGGTGTGCATGTGGTAACTGTCAATGACTACCTCGCTAAACGTGACTCTGAATGGATGGGACCTCTCTATATGTTCCACGGCTTGACTGTGGACTGTATTGATAAGCACAAACCTAACTCCGACGAGCGACGCCGTGCATATGCTTGTGATATCACGTTTGGTACCAACAATGAGTTTGGTTTTGACTACCTACGTGACAACATGGCTACTAGCCCTATGGATCTTGTGCAACGTGGTCACAACTATGCTATCGTGGACGAGGTGGACTCTGTGTTGATTGACGATGCGCGTACTCCATTAATTATCAGTGGTCCTGTACCTAAAGGTGAGGATCAAATGTATGATGAATACAAACATCGTGTAGAGCTTCTTGTTCGCACACAAAATACGCTGACAACCAAACTGCTTGCCGAAGCCAAAGCAAAAATGCAGAGCGCTGACGACAAGGAGCGCGAGGCAGGTGACTTAGCTCTATTCCGTGCTTTCAAAGGTATGCCTAAGAGCAAAGCACTCATTAAATACCTCAGCGAACCTGGTGTAAAGGTACGTTTGCAAAAGACAGAAGAGTTCTATCTCCAAGAGAATGAGAAGAATATGCACATCGCTACGGATGAACTCTATTTTGTGATTGACGAGAAACACAAGACCATCGAGCTGACTGACAAAGGTATTGATACCCTTACAGGTAACATGGAGGATACCCAATTCTTCGTGCTCCCTGATGTAGGCAGTGAGGTGGCTGAAATTGAGAAATCCGAACTTTCAGCCGAGGAAAAACAGCAACGCAAGGACGAGGTGCTCGCTAATTATAGCATCAAGTCAGAACGCGTACATACAGTTCACCAATTGCTCAAAGCATACACTCTCTTTGAGAAGGATGTGGACTATATCATTGATGATAACCAAGTTAAGATTGTCGATGAGCAGACTGGTCGTGTGATGGATGGTCGCCGTTGGTCCGATGGTTTGCACCAAGCGGTGGAGGCAAAAGAGAATGTGAAGGTGGAAGCTGCTACTCAGACATTTGCTACCATCACGCTGCAAAACTACTTCCGTATGTACCACAAACTCTCAGGTATGACAGGTACGGCTGAGACGGAGGCAGGCGAGTTCTATAATATCTACAAATTGGATGTAGTAGTAATCCCTACCAACCGCCCTATTGCTCGTGATGATATGAACGATCGTTTGTATCGTACAAAACGCGAGAAATATAATGCGGTGATTGAAGAGATTGTGCAACTTGTGGCGGCAGGTCGTCCTGTACTTGTGGGTACTACTTCCGTGGAAATCAGTGAGTTGTTAAGCCGTATGCTCACATTGCGCAAGATCAAACACAATGTGCTCAACGCCAAACTTCACCAACATGAGGCCAATGTCGTAGCAGAGGCAGGTCGCCCAGGAGTAGTCACTATTGCCACCAACATGGCGGGTCGTGGTACTGATATCAAGCTCACCAAAGAGGTGAAAGAAGCAGGTGGTTTGGCGATTATTGGTACGGAACGCCATGAGAGTCGTCGTGTGGATCGTCAGTTACGTGGTCGTGCAGGTCGTCAAGGTGACCCAGGATCAAGCGTGTTCTATCTCAGTATGGAAGATGATTTGATGCGTATGTTTGGTTCGGATCGCCTAGCAGGACTCATGGATAAGATGGGTATCCAAGAAGGAGAGATGATCGAGCATAACATGATGTCCAATGCCGTTGAGCGCGCGCAAAAGAAAGTAGAAGAAAATAACTTCGGCATGCGTAAACGCCTCATTGAGTACGATGACGTGATGAATCAACAACGTAATGTCATCTACGCAAAACGTCACCATGCCCTTATGGGTGAGCGTATTGGCGTGGATATCACCAATATGATTTACGACACGGCAGATGCGCTTATAGCGGAGGCACGCGCGATGATGGACTACGAAGCGCTCCAATTGGATGTTATGCAAGTGTTTGCAATGGAAGTTCCGTTCACTGAAGATGCCTTCCGTGCTGGTCGTGAAAATGCTTTGGCTGACCAATTGGCAGAAGCGGCATTGGATACCTTTAAACGCCGTATGGAAACACTTCAAAAGGTGGCATATCCTGTTATCAAAAAGGTGTATGAGGAACGTGGCGCAATGTACGAGAATATCCTTATTCCTATCACGGATGGCAAGAAGGTATATAACGTGGCCGTTAATTTGAAAGCTGCTTACGAGACCGAGTGTAAGGAAATTATACGTGAGTTTGAGAAACGAATGGTGCTCTACGTAATTGATGATGAGTGGAAAGATCACTTGCGCCAATTGGATGAACTCAAACAATCGGTACAAAACGCAAGCTACGAGCAAAAAGACCCATTGCTTATTTACAAATTGGAGTCATTCAATATCTTCAAGCAAATGTTGGATGCTTTCAACCGTCGTACTATCTCTATCCTCTTCCGTGGACAAATCCCTAACCGCGATCCAGAGGAGGTACGTCAAGCACATACACAACAACGTCATGACTACTCTCGCTACCGTACCCAAAAAGATGCTGTCGCGCAAGCTGCACAAGCTAGCGGACACGCAGCTGCGGCAGGACGTGATACGCGTGAGCAACAACGTCCTGAGCCTCTTCGAGTAGAGAAGAAACCTCGTCCTAATGACCCATGTCCTTGTGGATCAGGTAAGAAGTACAAACAATGTCACGGTAAAATGGAAGCATAATTTAGAATTAAGAATTTAGAATTAAGAATTATGTTATCAGCTGTAGTTTGGGATATAGACCCTATATTGATTCATATTGGAGATGGTGGCGTCCGCTGGTACGGTTTGTTGTGGGCAATAGGTATTTATCTGGCTTACCTTATTCAAGTTAAGTTATATAAAAATGAAAATTGTCCCGCAGATTGGACCGACAAATTATTCATGTGGATGGTTATCGGACTTATCATCGGCGCTCGTGTGGGGCACTGCTGGTTTTACGAGTGGCATGATGTTACGCTGCCAGGCATGAAAGCCTATTGCCAGTATATGGGCATCTCCACTGACCCTGTGCAAATCTTCGGTTGGACCATCAACTACCGCAATCCATACATCGAACATCCTCTCAAACTCCTCAAAATTTGGGAAGGTGGACTCTCTAGCCATGGTGGCGCTTTTGGATTGCTGACAGCGGCATGGTTGCTCAACAAAAAAGTCTTCTCCAAGGAGCCTAAGTTCCATACATCTTTGCTATGGATCATGGATCGCCTTGTCGTAGGTGTCTGTGTTACAGCTACTTTGATTCGTCTTGGCAACTTGATGAATTCTGAGATTTATGGTACGCCTACCGACCTCCCTTGGGGATTTATCTTCGTTCGTGATGGTCAAACAGTCCCCTGCCACCCAACTCAAATCTACGAAATGCTCTATTGCATAGTCGGCTTCATTGTCACATGGCTCATGTATTGGAAAGCCAAAGCATACAAGCGCGAGGGATTGCTCCTGGGCGTGTTCTTAGAGATCATCTTCTTCACCCGTTTTATGCTTGAGTTTATCAAGAATGACCAGGAACTCTTCGAAGCGGGTCACCTACTCAATATGGGTCAACTCCTCTCTTTACCATTTGTGATTTGGGGTATATATCTTATTGTACGCGCCTATAAACGTCCAGCATTACCTTGACGAAATTAAGACTGTTCATACTATGGCTAACTACTAGCCTAATCTCTGTGTCTGTCGCTCAAACGGCAGACAATGACCAGTTTCTGTTGGATGTGGTAGCTAAACAGAGTTTAGAGTTGCATATGACGGACACACTTGTGGTGGGTGATTCTGTCATCGTGCTCTGTGACACAATATGGAAACATTACCAACATCCTCTTTGTCAGCCATTGCTCTATGTGGCAGAGCCAATACGCTCATTGACGGACACGACAGTAGAACAGGCTTATTCAATTTGGGCTATTCGACGCAATGCTTTGAGATACATACGGGCAAATCATGCCGATTTGTATGTGGGCATAAGCGATCCGACGCGTTTGAGAAAGTTGGATTTAGGACGAACCAAAGTGCATCGTACCCAAGTAAGGGAGGATAAAAAAGACCAATTGAACCGCAATCGTACCATTCGAAATTTAACTTCCTCTTGGCGCAAACAAGCACAACTTTCCTTGCAACTTACCCAAAATTACGCTACGGAGAACTGGCATCAGGGAGCGGTGAATGCTTTTTCTATGCTCGGAAATGCGAAAGCATATGCCAATTATAAAGGTAAATATTTATCTTGGGAAAACTCTGCCGAATGGCGAGTTGGAGTTAGTACAATAAGTGGAGACTCCTTGCGAGTTATGAACACAACGGATGATCGTTTTCAAATCTATAGCAAGTTTGGTTATCAAGTTCATAAGAAATGGTATGTGTCCACATTCGCAGATTTCAAGACCAACTTGTTTCCCAATTATCAAAAGAATTCGAACAAATTAAATACTACTTTCCTTACTCCTATTCGATATACGATGGGTGTCGGTGTGGATTATAAACCGATCAAAGGATTAAATATCAATATTTCTCCTGCTACTTATAAGATGGTTTATGCCAATGTTATCGATCCAGAATATGTGAATGTAACAGACTTTGGCCTGGAAACTAATCAGCACATTTTGAATGAGATAGGTAGTTCTTTGCGTGTGGAGTGGAAGTGGAAACCCATTCGTGAGATAGAGTTAGAAACGAGGTTCTATTTCTTTACCAACTACAAGCAGATAGAGGTGGACTTGGAGATTGATGTGGACTTTATAATCAATCGCTACATGTCTGCACAACTAATTATTTATCCTCGTTATGACGGAACAATTGAGAATGTAACCAATCGTACATCGCAAATACAATTCAAAGAACTCATCAGTGTTGGTTTTGCACACACTTTTAGATAATTATTTCTATGGATAAGCAATCATTACGAATAATTTATATGGGTACGCCCGATTTTGCAGTCGAGAGTTTGCGTGCCTTAGTAGAGGGGGGCTACAATGTGGTGGCTGTCGTTACCATGCCTGATAAACCCGCTGGTCGTGGACATCAATTGCAATACTCAGCAGTGAAGCAATATGCGCTCTCTGTCGGCTTACCCCTTCTTCAACCCGAACGCCTCAAGGATGAATCATTCTTACAAGAGTTGCGTTCCTATAATGCCGATTTACAGATAGTTGTAGCATTCCGTATGCTACCTGAGGTGGTGTGGAATATGCCTCGTTTAGGTACGTTTAACCTCCATGCTTCTCTCCTTCCTCAATACCGAGGGGCGGCTCCGATCAATTGGGCAGTGATGAATGGTGACACAGAAACGGGCGCTACTACCTTTATGCTTCAACATGAGATTGATACGGGCAATATTATTCTCCAAGAGCGTATCTCAATAGCCGATGATGAAAATGTGGGTTCTGTACACGACCGTCTTATGATGATGGGAGCCAATCTAGTTACTCGTACTGTGGATACCATCATTGATGCTGAAAACCAGGGAGTTGCTCTACCTACTATCCCGCAAAATAATGATATAGAGCTTCGCCAAGCACCTAAAATCTTCAAAGATACATGTGCGATTGATTTCTCACGTACTGCGGAGCAGATTCGCAACCACGTGCGAGGATTAAGTCCATATCCTGCTGCTTGGATTAGCGAGATGCCTGCTACTCACCCACTAGCCGATCTCCTGAAGGGGGCAAAAGTCTATAATGTGGCTATTACACAACTCTCTGAGCAAAAGGGACATATAATCATTCCTTGCGCAGATGGATATATTGATATTCTCGAACTTCAACTCCCAGGCAAGAAGCGTATGGATGCATCTGCGCTCCTCAATGGTCTAAAAAATTCACTAAACACTAAACTCTAAACACTAAACTTATATGACAATCGCTATTTTTGGCAATACACTACGCTCCGAAACGATTCGTGAAGTAAAACATATCGTGGAGTTTCTTCAGTTGCGAGGTGTGAATATTGTTCTCTCCCAAGAACTTCGCCACGAAGCATTCAATCGTGAGTTTCCTTCGGTAGAGGATTATGTTGCGCATACGGAGGATTCCATTGATTTTGCTTTGTCCGTAGGTGGTGATGGTACCTTCCTTACGACTGCCTCATTGGTTGGTCATCTAGATATTCCTATTCTCGGAATCAATTGTGGACACCTTGGGTATCTTGCTGAGGTACAGACAGATACTATTGATGCAGTACTGGACCAACTCATTACCAATAACTATACGATTGAGCAACGCCGTATGTTGGAAGTCACCTGCCAGCAAGGAGGTAAGATTGTCTCTCCTTATGCTCTCAATGAAGTGGCTATCCTCAAGTCGGGATTGAGCAGTATGATTACGGTGGACGTGACCCTCAATGGCGAGTTCCTGCATAACTACAAGGCCGATGGTTTACTTGTTGCAACTCCTACAGGATCAACGGCATATAATCTTTCTGTAGGTGGTCCATTACTTGATCCACATGTCAATGCGATAATCCTTACCCCTGTTGCTACACACAGTTTGAATATCCGCCCATTGGTGGTGCTAGATGATAGCAAAATTGATGTCAAAATTTCTAGCCGAAATGGCAATTATCTGCTTAGCGTCGATGGTAGAAGTCAGGTCTTGAATCAGGATATTCAATTACATATTGAACGTTCGCAACGCACCATCAAATTGGTACGCATCAATGGACAAAATTTTATGCAATCGCTCAAAGAAAAACTCTACTGGGGAAAATGATTGATTACGAACAAATACTAAAAAAATATTGTGGGGACAACACGGAACTGTACCAAATCCTTATGACGCACTCACGTCAGGTAGCTGACCGTGCTCTTGCTATCTTGTCGGCTCATCCTCAATGGGTTGAATCGGGTGAGGTGGATCCCGTTTTTGTAGAGGAGGCGGCTATGTTGCATGACGTGGGCGTAGCACTTTGCGATGCTCCTAAAATCCACTGTCTTGGCACCCACGCGTACATCGAACACGGCTATCTAGGAGCCGAAATCCTGCGACAAGAGGGCTTGCCTAAGCATGCTGCGGTAGCTGAGCGACATACTGGAACCGGTATCACGATAGAACAGATTATGCGTGAAAACTTGCCGATTCCACTCCAAGATTATTCCCCTCGAACGCTTGAAGAGAAACTCATCTGCTATGCAGATAAATTCTACTCCAAAACCAAACTAGGACAAGACAAACCCATGTCCAAAATTCGTCTACACCTTTGGAAATATGGCTCGGACACCGTCAATCGTTTTGACCAAATGCAAGCACTCTTCGAACCCTAATCCACTCTCCACTCTTAACTCTCGTACACGAGCTCTGCGAGTGATCGTTCGAGCGAAAGCGAGATAAGAACTCTCAACTCTCCCCCTACTTGCCCTCTGTTTGCATCGTGACCTCATCGTGACCTCATCGTGACTTCATCGTGACCTCGCCGATACTTCACCGTATTTTCACTGAGGCTTTACCGATGGATACACGAGTCTTTTGCTTACTTTTTTTGAGGAAAATTAGCACATATCTTGCATATGTGCTTTTTTTTTTGTACCTTTGCAGCGATTATGACTCGATTAAGTGTAAATATAAATAAGGTGGCTACGTTGCGCAATGCGCGCGGGGGTAATTTGCCTAATGTGCTGGACTTTGCGCTGGCTTGTGAAAGCTATGCTGCGGATGGTATCACGGTTCATCCACGTCCCGATGAGAGGCACATTACACGCAGGGATGTCTATGATATTAAGGAGGTTATCGCTCAGGAATTTAATATTGAGGGTAATCCAGAACCTGCGTTTATTGACCTGGTGCTTGATGTCAAGCCTGCGCAAGTGACTCTTGTTCCTGATGCGCCTGCTCAACTTACGAGTAATCATGGTTGGGATACCAAAACCCACCTCGCTAAACTCTCCGCTATTGTCCAACGCTTCAAAAATGCAGGAATCCGCGTCTCTGTCTTTGTGGATCCAGATCCTGAGATGGTGGAGTATGCCCATAAGGCGGGAGCGGATCGTGTCGAACTTTACACGGGCCCTTATGCTGAATTATATCCCGAAAACCCAGATAGGGCAATTGAGATGTATCGCCCTGCGGCGTTGAAAGCCAAAGAGTTAGGGCTCGGACTTAATGCGGGTCATGATTTGAACCTAACTAATCTCAATGCTTTCGCACAAGCTTTCCCTTGGTTGGATGAGGTGAGTATTGGTCAAGCGCTGATTGCGGATGCGTTGTATTTAGGATTAAAAGAAACTATTAAACAATATAAATATGCTCTTTCAAATTCAAACTGACATGGATACCATGTTGACGGCTGCACAAGATACTGCAGTTGTTGTAGAAGAAACTGTTGTTGATAATTCCATCAATTTGCTTACCATGGCGGAGTATGGTGGATGGATTATGATTGTACTCGCTCTAATGTTGGCGTTTGGTATATATTTATTTATTGAACGCATGGTGGTGCTCACCAAGGCTACCAAAGAGGATAAAACCTTCATGAATCGCATTAGAGATTATATCAAAGAGGGCAAGATTGATTCTGCCATTAAACTTTGTCGCAAGGAAGATACCCCTGCTGCGCATATGGTAGAGAAGGGTATTACTCGTATTGGACGTCCTATGCAAGATGTGCAGGTGGCTGTGGAGAATGTGGGTAACCTGGAAGTTAGCATTCTAGAGAAAGGTTTAGTGCTTATGGCTACTATCGCAGCGGGAGCTCCTATGCTCGGTTTCTTGGGTACGGTTTTAGGTATGATCCAAACCTTCTTCAATATGGCGCAAAATGCGAGTGGTGTGATTGAAATCTCTTCGCTCTCGGAGGGTATGTACCAAGCAATGGTAACTACCGTAGGTGGTTTGATCGTAGGTATTCTAGCGATGTTTGCGTATAATTTCTTGGTGTCTCGTATTGATCGCGTGGTTCGTCAACTTGAATCCCGTACGATGGAGTTTATGGATCTCCTCAACGAACCAGCTTAACCCCTGCCTTTAAACTATAAACTTTAAACTTTAAACCAAAGTTATGGCTCTTAAACGTCGAAATAGGGTAGAGGCAATGTTTGCAATGTCGTCAATGACCGACCTCATTTTCTTGCTGTTGCTCTTCTTTGTGATGGCAAGCACCATGTCTTCGCCCAATGATATTAAAATCAATCTGCCTACTTCGCGTGCGAAGACTACTACCAAACAGGTGGTGGCTAAGGTTAGTATTGATAATCTAGGTAACTACTATGTGGCGCTAGGCAGACAAAAACCTGTCACCATTGCTGCGGATGAATTGGAGGGGTATCTCAGCTCAATCCAGCAACAAGATAGCAGCATGTATGTGGCGCTTCATGCCGATCAAGATATTCCATATCGTGATGTTGTGCATGTATTGGATATAGCCAATCAACATAAGATGAAAATCGTAATCGCAACGAAAAAGTGACCAAACAATCTCAAGCACATATCATTGCTTCGGTAGGTACTGTCCTCTCTCTTTGCCTCGTTCTTTTGTTGTTGTGGTGGTTGCAGATCAAGGCACCTGTCTTACAAGAGGATGAAGGAATTGTAGTCGCTTTCGGCGATTCAGAAGAGGGTGGTGGTATGCCTGATGTGCGCCCTTTGGACGCTATCACACAGGTGGAACAAATCCCTGCTCCTGCGGCACCTGCTCGTCCTTCCGATAATGATTTGATCGTTCAAGAAGACGAAGAATCGCTTGCTTTAGCGAAACAAACGGAAGAGGACGCCAAACGCCGTGCCGAAGAGCAAGAACTTATTCGCAAACGCCAAGAAGAGAAAGCACGCATAGAAGCGGAACGTATAGCCAAAGAGAAAGCGCTTGCCGAACAACGTGCTAAAGAGCAAGAGGCGATTGACAAGGCTAACCAACTAGCCGCTCTCTTTGGTCAAGCAGGTACTGCGGAGGGTGCAAATGCGGATAATGCTTCTGCTAGCAATACGGCGGGTACAAAAGGCAATCCTGTGGGTAAGGGTATGGGTGTGACCAACGGTAATCAGTGGACACTCTATGGTAGAGATGTTAAACGTTTGCCTAAACCATCCTCCGACTTTGCACAAGCGGGATTAGTTGTAGTGCAAATCATGGTAGATGCTGCTGGTAATGTGACCAATGCAACGGTAGCAGATGGAACGACTATCTCTGATCGTTCTACCCAACAATTGGCTCTCCAAGCGGCGAGACAAGCTAAATTTACAGAAGGAGATACACCTCAAATAGGTAAAATTACTTATACATTTAAACTCAATTAAACACATTACAGTATGAATTACATCTTCTTGGACAATGGCTTCGAAGAGATTGAAGCTATCACAACAATCGACCTCCTCAGACGTGCGAATATTGCACTCACAACCGTGTCGGTAACAGGTGTTGAGTCTGTCTTGGGAGCACACAATATCGCAGTCAAAGCAGATAAACTCTTTGCTGACCTTGACTTTTCGGATGCAGAAATGCTTATTCTGCCTGGTGGAGCAACCAAACTACACGAGTGTCAACCGCTCTGTGACCTACTCGTGGCGCACAATAACCAAGATAAACTCATTGCGGCTATTTGTGCTGCGCCTTCTGTCTTAGGCAGATTGGGTATTCTTCAAGGTAAACAAGCTACTTGTTATCCTGGATTTGAAGAGTATCTTGGTGAGAGTTATGTGGATGGACTAGTCGTAGAGTCGAAGAATATCATTACTGCCAAAGGTCCTGGATTAAGTAGTGACTTTGCGTTTTGTATCATCGAAAAAACAGTTGGTCCTGAAATCGCAGATCAGGTCTATGATGCTGCACAATATTGATAAGATTATTCAAACATTATAAATTAAAATATCAAATTATGAAAAAATATTTACTTTCGATCTTTTCTATTTGTTTAGCAACTATGCTTGTTGCACAAGAAACTGAGTCTAAACCTTCTCCATGGTCATGTACAGGTGTTGTGGGACTAAACGCTAGTGCTACAGGTCTTGTGAATTGGGCTGCGGGTGGTAACAATAACGTCAATGGTGTAGCTTTTGGTAAGGTGCGCCTCGTTTACAACGAGAACAACCTATCTTGGGAGAGCAACCTTAATCTAGAATATGGACTGTCTTATATTGATCAAAAGAATGACGCTTTCCAGAAGTCAAGCGATGTGATTGATTTCAATACAAAACTAGGTTGGCAGTTCCATAAAGCATGGTATCTTACCGCTTCTGCTGGATTCAAGAGTCAGTTTGCTTTTGGTCGTGCATACGATGGAACGGAAGCGGCTGATCCTATTATTTCTAAATTCCTATCTCCTTCATACACAGATATTTCTGTCGGTATTGATTGGAAACCTAATTCCATTTTCTCTCTCTATCTCTCTCCTGTAGCAGGTAAAATCACTACCGCTTATGTAGGGGATGCTGTTGAAGCTGCTAACCCTGGTTTGCGTGAGCAAATGCAAGAGAAATATGCTACTTGGGTGTATAGCAAAGAGGAAAATGCGGATGGCACGTATGACAAAATATACAAGAACGCCAAAGCTGAACTTGGTCTTAGTTTCAAGGGTGGTATCAACTATACATATAAAGATCTGAAGATCATTACTACTCTTGGTCTTTTTACTCCATATGCGTGGGATAAGACTGAGATGAAAGATGCTAACGGATTATTTATCGGATACCGCGACAACAACCGTCGTTTTGGTAACTTTGATGTGGATTGGGATACTTCTATCTCTTACCAATTCCTCAAGTGCCTCAATGTGACTCTCTCTACTTCACTCAAATACTACAATGGTGTAAAAATTGCTGATAAAGAGGGACATGCGACTGAGCGTGTACAGTTCAAAGGCATCCTCGGTATCGGTGTTGGATATAGTTTCTAAGATTATTTCCGCTTTTCCTCATGGAGTCATTGGATCAATTAGAACAAAACATCATTCAACTTTTGAGTCAATACCAAGAGTTGCAATTGCAAGTGAAAGCACTCCAAGAGGAAAATCAGCGTCAGCGCGACGAAATTATTCAAACGCATGCAGATATTCAGCAACTTAAACGAGACTACAATAAGTTGCATACTGCCCACACAATGCTTTTAGCGTCTGAAGCTACTGCGGAAGATCGGGCGAAAGCGAAGCAAAAAATAACAAATATCATTTTGCAAATTGACAAAGCTATTGAAGCGTTAACACAATGACCGAACAGCGTAAGCAACATATTACCCTGCAATTGGATTCGCATCATATTTCGATCAATGTGCCAGCCCATCAAGAGCATTTGTATAGGGATGCGGCTAAAATATTGAACGAAAAATATCGACACTATCAAAGGAAAATGCAAACAAGTTCTGCGGAACAACTATGGGTGTATGTGGCTTTGGATATGGCAGTCAATTTGTGTGCGGAATCACACGCACAACGCTTGCAACCAATAGATGAAAAAGTACAAGAACTAAATAAAATAATTTTACAACAACTTAAATAACACATAATTATGACTATAACAAATCTGTTAATAGCATTGGGTTTCCTGCTACTCGGAGCATTGATTAGCTACCTTATATTCCGATTTAATAGCAAGGGTATTCTCCGTAAGGCGGAAGAAGAAGCCGAAGTAATCAAGAAAAACAAAATCATTGAGGCGAAGGAGAAATTCATTGCTCTCAAACTGGAACACGAGAATCAAGTTCGTCAAGCGGAGCAAAAACTCCATCAACAAGAGCAGCGTCAGCAACAACGTGAACAACAACTCAACCAAAAACAAGGAGAGGTTCAACGCGCTCAAAATGAATTGAATACTCAACGCCAAAACCTTGAGAATCAACAAAAAGCAATTGAGCATAAGACCCAAGAGATTGAGCGCCTTCAACAAAAGGCAGAACAGCAACTTGAGCAAATCTCTGGTCTTTCTGCTGAAGAGGCAAAGAAACAACTCGTGGATGCACTCAAAGACGAGGCGAAAACAGCGGCTATGGCGTATATCAATGACACGATGGACGAAGCCCGACTTACTGCTAACAAAGAGGCGAAGAAAATCATCATTCAATCTATTCAACGCATTGCTTCTGAAACAACGGTTGAGAATGCCGTAACCGTCTTCCATATTGATAATGATGAAGTGAAAGGTCGTATTATTGGCCGTGAGGGTCGTAATATTCGCGCACTTGAGGCGGCTACTGGTGTGGAAATAGTGGTAGATGATACTCCTGAAGCTATCACACTCTCCGCTTTTGACCCTGTTCGCCGTGAGATTGCGCGTCTCTCGCTCCACCAACTCGTACAAGATGGTCGTATTCACCCCGCACGTATTGAGGAGGTAGTGGCTAAAGTGACCAAGCAAGTCGAAGAAGAGATTATTGAGACAGGTAAACGTACTACGATTGATCTGGGTATTCACGGCTTGCATCCTGAACTCGTTCGTCTTGTTGGTAAGATGAAATATCGTTCTAGTTATGGTCAAAACCTTCTCATGCACGCACGCGAAACAGCTAACCTCTGTGCGGCCATGGCGGCTGAATTGGGACTCAATGTCAAGAAAGCACGCCGTGCGGGTCTTCTTCATGATATTGGTAAAGTTAGTGACGAAGATATGGAGATGCCACACGCACAATTGGGTATGAAACTTTGTGAGAAGTATGGCGAGAAACCTGATATCTGTAACGCCGTAGGTGCTCACCACGAGGAGTGCGAGATGGAGTCTATTATTGCTCCTATCGTTCTTGCTTGTGATGCTATCTCTGGTGCGCGCCCAGGTGCTCGTCGCGAGATTGTTGAGGCATATGTCAAACGACTCAATGACCTTGAGAATATTGCTATGTCTTATCCTGGTGTTACCAAGACATATGCACTCCAAGCTGGTCGCGAACTTCGTGTTATCGTTGGTGCGGACAAACTTAGTGACAAAGAGACTGAGTTGCTTTCATTCGACATCGCTAAGCGTATCCAAGACGAGATGACTTATCCTGGTCAAATTCGTATTACGGTCATTCGCGAAACACGAGCTGTCTCTTACGCTAAATAACACTTTTTTCGTTATACTGATAAAAATGACTACTCATCCGAGTAGTCATTTTATTTTGTAAGCATTGGTATAGTCTTAATTATTGTTAAAAGTTTTTCGTCTGATTCCAATTTTGCATTTGTTAACCCTTACGCTACCTTTGGTTTAGGGAACAATATGAGGTGATAAAGTTCTGAGTGATGTTTTTTTAACATTTATTTGCACACGCGCGCGCACGCGAACATATATATATACGCACGTACGTGATATATCCTAAGTATGTGTCTCCAGAAACGATAAATCGAATTGTTCAAATATGGCAAAAATATGGACATTGATTATCAGCCTATTACAAAGAAAATACAAAAAACACTAAAAAAAATCCACGAAATATTTGGTCAGTTCGTAAAAAAGCAGTACCTTTGCAGACGGTTTCGCGATAAACGCAAGTGAGCGGTAAGAAACGACGAAAGGTGCTGAAAATTGTAATACTGAAAATCAGTCAGTTACGAAGAAAATGCAAAAAATATTGAAAAAAGTTGCTTAAAAATTTGGTCGGTCCAAAAAAAAGCAGTACCTTTGCAGCCGATTTCGCAACTAACGCGAGTGAGCGGTTAAAAATGTAGAAATCAGTAGTGATCTTTGAAAGTTTGATTAATCAATGATGTAGTACAAGAGAGTAGGAAACTACTCGATTGGGAAACTGAAAAAACGTGTAATACGAAATTTATATTATACGGTTCCCGTTAATAAAGTACACAATAGATTAAGGTTATTCTGAGCTAAAAATTAATTTCTTTTTTAC
>JBGVEC010000202.1:0-2244 GCA_045119815.1 Paludibacteraceae bacterium
GAAGAGGTTCACATCAAACGTCCTTTTTGTGTGACGTTTTGAGTGAGACACATTGCATCCACCCATGGCTTTCTTGCCTGTAATTTGACAAATCTTTGACATTGTATTTTTATATTTAGTTTATTTCTAAGTAGTTAGCCCCATTTATCCCCATTTTTTCGCAGTTCTCATATGTCCACTTCACTCTACTATACACGAAAAATCGTGCAAAGTTACTACTTTTTTTTCATATGACCAAATATTTTTGCGATTTTTTTAATAATTTTCTATTTACAGACAAAAAAATCGCCATCTGTGTAAAACAAATGGCGAATCATTCTTAGGTATTATTTGCGTTATTCTTTGATAAATCGCCCTACTCTATTTCCTGCCTTCACGAGATATAGACCAGAATTTAGTCCACTTACTTCTACGACCGTCATTGGTCCTTGCACTGGAACTATCATAATCTCTCCACCATTGAGATCATAGATATGTATTTTATCTTCCTGTTCGGAGTGGTTCATAAACACGTTTAGGTTATCCGCTGTAGGATTAGGGAAGACATGGATAGATAGAGGATTGGTTACCACCACATTATCTACATCCACTGTATTCTTATCTATAAAACCGATCGGTTGTGTACAAGTCTCACCGTACACATTAGTTATATACGCGCGCACGTACGAGCCTTGATATCCTTTATAGCAGAAGGTCTTACCGATACCCACTACGGTACTTCTAGCAGAGGATGCAGCAGAAGATGTTTTATCGGTTGCATAGATCCAATGCACTAATCCGTTAGCCTCTATAGTGATCGTCTGCGCTTGCTCATCCACCGTTATGCAAGTGATGCGTGGTGCTTTTGCCTCACCACTACCCTTTGGTTCGTAACAGAAGTAACTAGCACCAGTACGCATAGCCTGCTTCAAGTCCTCGGTCGTAAGATCGGTCATGAGCATCATATTATAGTTACGGAACAGTTGTTCGTTATTGTGCGTATCATCGCCTGAATAACCATAGACATTGCGCATAGGCATGGTGCGTTGTAGAATTTGATCCCAGAGCACACGGTCGTTAGCACGGCGGTCGCCTTGGTTATACACCTCTAGTCCCACCAAAGATGGATAGGTTTTGAAATTACTAGCATGCCAACCCGGACCATTCTTTTGGGTTTCGCTATAGGTATTATCGATGCTCCAATATTGTCCTGGGTGATTGATAATTTGCATACCACCTAGTGCATGGGTGTAGGCATATGACTCTTGCAGCGAAGCAAACTCCTGTCCTTGACGACCGGTAAAGAAGTCATTGTGGTGGTTAAATTCTCCGCCTGTACGCTCGCTCCATGAGTTGGTGTTATCCTTACTGAGTTCATTGCCTGGTATAGCCAACATGCCCAAAGTCTCTGGATCGCGTGCTGGCACACCGCTCATGTATTGTGGGAACAACTGCCATGGATAAGGATTGTAGTCATGATCGGTTAGCGCCAATATCTTATAGCCCGCAGCATGGTATTTATCCACTACATTAGCGGTTGTAAACTCATCGATCGCATCGTTGGACTGGGTGGTATGGGTATGCAGATTGCTCTTATATTGATGGATTGTCGCCCAATCAATACCAGCATATGGGTTATTGTATATTTGAGGTTCATAGTCCGTTCCCTCTACCACCTTGACATATACCGCTCGATGGGCTTTGGTGGTGGTACCATTGAGTTCAATGTCGAGATAGAAACCATAGATACCCAATTCTGGATTATTGATCACATAATACTCCTCGCCGTTCGTTCCCTTTGAAAGCGTAATAGCAGAAGAAGACTGATTGTTGTGATTCATACGGAAATTGACATTATAACCATTCTTGTTGGCTATCTTCACGGTCATCTTCACAGGTGTGCCAGGATGAACGACTGCAGGTTCTACCTTGAAGTACTCCAAGTCGATATCCGAACTACCCCAAGCCGTTTCGGTAACGGTTAGTCGGTTGGTTAGATAGGAGTATACAACTTTCGCTTTGAGACAGTCATCTGATACGGTAGTGCTCACTAGTTCGCCCATATCGCTACCTGAGTTCACGCTACCATAGTGTACTGAGATGGTTTTGCTATCCGTCAGACTCACCTCTGCGCTCAGTTCGTAGTTGCTACCCACGGTCATGGTCACACCATTGACCTTAAAGTTAGTTGCTGATGCAGCCGACTGCTCGTAGGTGCCATCGGCAAACACCGCTACACGTTGCCATGAAGTAGTAGAGCGTGTG
>JBGVEC010000203.1:0-165582 GCA_045119815.1 Paludibacteraceae bacterium
ATTTTTTTTGTATAATTTATCTGATTACCAGCAACGGAAAGATAAGATCCACTTAAAGCAGTGGCATTAACTGATTTATGTCTTAATTTAAGTGTTACCGTCACCGTTGAAGAGTTATTTGCTATATTTTGTTCATATGAATAATACGCAACTAAATTAAAATCAACGCCTGTAGATGTCGAGTAGCTTCCTGTTATTGCCATTTTTATTCACCTCTCTTATGTATTAGAAACTATTGAGAGGCTACCGTTGCTCTCAACTACTATACTAAAATTGCCAATATTGATTATTGGTGCTTGCAACATAGTGCCACCAGAATATTTACCAGTAACGGTTAACGGAGACTCAATTTCCGCCTCTTTGATATGCATACTGGTCCCATTGATATATGCAATCGCCTCATCACCATAATTAAATGCTAATTGTTCATTTGTCAGGGACGTTGAAAATTTTGACTCTACACCATTCTCATCTCTTGCGCTAATCTTTAATCCGTCTTGGGAATCAAACGAAAAATACTGATTGTATACATCTAAATCCTCTTTAATGTCCTTTAACATCGCATCGTATTTAGTTGCGGTAACCCAGTCACTGTCACTATAATTACTATTTGTATGTTCGGCTCTTAAAAGAGTACCAGTTACAATTCCATTTGGAGCATAATCGGCACTAACAATCCAAATATCTCCAGCAGAATAAGAAGATGGTTTGGATGTAAACACTGCATTTACATCATTCTTATCATCTATTGTAGCCACATCAACATATTCAGCGCTATTAAATAGCATTTTGCACATATAACTACCACTAAATGAAACATCTGAATGTGTTATATCGAGATATCTATTTGTAGCATCCGTAATAGCCACCCAGTTGCCACTCGTGTATTTATACCACTGATAGGTTGCACCCGCTTCAATCGGAACACTTCCATTATAGGCAAATGTTTGCAATGTGATAGAAGGAGTATCTTTAGATAACACATAACCGTCTGCGGAATATACTTGAAATGTAATAGCATCCGATCCTTGTTCTCCCGTCAATCCTTCTTTCGATTTAGTCCAACTAAATTGTTTATTAACAACTTTGCCATTAACAGTCACTGGAATGGTCAGTATTCCCGAATCTACTGATGTTAAAGTTTCAGTAACGGCAATTTGAATCTGTGTATTGGTAGCACCATTATTTAATATGGTGGCAGTCATTCCGGAAGAAGGCAATCCAGTAATGGTTCCGACAGTGGTTGCAGACTGAGTTAAACCTTGATATCCAATCACATTTAAAGTAATACTAGTCACAACCGGCACACCACGAGAATCTGCCTCAAATAAATGTGCCTCACTACTCAGCATTACACTAATTGCTGGAGTACCTTGGTCACCATAAACACCTATGATGACTGGGTTAATCGTAGTAGTCGTGTTGTCAGTATACGTAATAATCTCATAATTCCACAAATACTTCTTAGTGGAAGTCAATGCTTGAAGTGTCGTTGTCCAACCAGAAGTTGCCGTGGTTACACCACTTGATGACGCTGTGGCTAAATAATGTTCGGTAACGGATTTGATACCTTTGCCTGTGGCACCAGTACTACCAGTATTTCCAAAGACACCTATAATAATGGGACTAGTCGCACTTGTAGCATTATCGGTATATGTAATAACTTCATAGTTCCATAAATATTTCTTTGTGGCATCTATGGTCTGAATAGTTGTCGTCCATCCGCTTGTAGAAGTTGTAACTCCACTCGACGCAGTTGTAGCCAAATAGTATTCTGTAACCTTAGAAACACCTCTGCCAGCGTCTCCTTTGTCTCCTTTAAATAATGCCCAAGTATAATCACTTGCCACATTACTCTCTGTGCTTGTTGTCTTATTATATGCTAAACCTATATATAATTTTCCATCGGGCAGATCACTCATATTTGCACCAGAGGCATTGTCTGCATATTTAATCCAAGTATAATATTGCTGACCATCTGCTCCCTTAGGACCAACAGCACCCGTTGCACCTCTAATTAAAGACCAAGCATAATCAGAATATGTAGTCGATTCTGTTGCAGTAGTTTTATTATAAGCTAAACCAATATATGTCTTACCAGCTGGGTCGTTACTCATACCACTTGTCGGAGTATCTGCATATTTAACCCATGTGTAATATTGTTGTCCATCATTACCCTTTGGGCCTTGAATACCCTGGTCACCCTTCTCACCCTGCTTGGCAACACCATAAGCAACTTTATTATCTGAAAATGTCGTCTGAGTCCATAAATATCCACCTGCCGCCACTGCAACAACACTATCAGACCATGTTCCTGTGGGCGCAGTGGTTGCCGAGGTTCCAGCTTGATATTTAATAGATTTCACTGTAACCGATGAACCAGCCGTTCCAGTATCTCCTTTAGCTCCTTGTTTAGCATAAATATAAGCCACCGTATCTGCCTTGGATGCGTCAGTATAATCCGTGACAGTACGAGTCCACAGATATTTACCCTCCGCAACTACGGGAATATTTTGTTGCCATGCTGTAGGTTGTACCGTGGCAGAATCTGATACTCCATAATCAACGGTAATGGAATTAATACCTACACCGTCCTTACCACTTACACCTTGTTTAGCAACACCATATGCAATCTTGCCGTCAGAAAAGGTTGTTTTCGTCCAAAGATACATACCTTCGGTCACAGCTACAACCGAGTCAGACCATATGCTCATTGGAGCAATAGTCGCAGAAGCACCTGCTTGATATTGTATTGAAGAAACCGTAACGGCCGAGCCAGCCGCACCAGTATCACCCTTAGTACCCTGTTTTGCATAAACATAGGACACAGTATCTGCAATCGAGTCGTCCGTATAGTCAATAATAGTACGTGTCCATAAATATTTGCCATCTGCTACTGTTGGGATGGTTGCTTGCCATGCAGTATCAGCAGGCTTAGTTGTCGCAGAATCAGACACACCATATGTAACGGTAGTTGACTTAATGCCTGCGCCTATTGCTCCAGAGTTAACCTTGCTCCAAGTCAAAGAAAGTACGGTACTTACAGGACTAGTCACTGGAATACTGATAACACCCATATTATTTAAAGCAGAACCCAGAGTAGAATTATTAGCAATTGTAAGTGTTAACATAATTTCATTACTTGCAGTAATAGTACTTTGTGTAATAGTCATGCCTGTTGGCACACCACTAATTGTACCTATAGTAGGGGTCACCTTGGTTGTACCATTATAAGCCACGACATTTGACGTTATTGCTGTTCCTAATATTTGCCCTTGAGCGTTGGCACTAAAGGTTACATTCTCATTAGTTAAAAACGCAATAGGAGCGGGTGCACCATCCTGACCCTTACCACCGTCCGACCCATCGATGGCCTTATAAACAGTAAAAACATCTTCGACTGTGCCGTCAGATGCCTTAATAACTATCGAATTTGAGGCGATAGTTGAGCCGGTAATAGTGACTATATTTCCATTTCTTGATACTCCAGTCGGCACGGTACTTAAGAAAGTTTGACCACCATTTACACTATAAGTCCAACCGCTGTCTGGAATCGTCGTATTAACAACTTGAGCTGTCACCGTAATAGTGGCTGGTGTTATTGTATTAGTTTTACTGACCTTAAACACCTGTGAGTTTCCACTCAAAATAATATTTTTAGCATTATCTCCAACAAATTTGCGCCATGTGTATAGTCTAACATCGGTCGGCGCACTATTGACACTCGATGTATAAAATCCAATATATGATTTTCCACTGGGATTATCCGATATATTGGCACCATTTGCATCGGTAGCATATCTAATAAAAATATAAGATGAGGTGCCTGCTGTTCCTCTTGGACCTTGAATCATACCTGTACAGATAAAAGCATTTGACACTTTGTTATATACACAAAGATATCCTTGAACAATATATGCATCACCGGTATTAAGATTAGATGTATTAACAACTGTAGTAAAAGATGTGTCGGAATATAAAACTACATTTCGTCCGATATGACCATCAGACAAAGTGCCGTTATAATAAGCGGTACCAGTAATTGTAACAGAAGTTCCGTCTTCACCAGCCATCTTGATAGCCGTAGTCCAAATCGCACCATTATCATAGGAAAACCTAATATACTTATGTGTATTAGAGTCTAAGGTCGATGACCATACATTTCCATCCACTGAATATTGCGCTTGCACCGCAGGTGCACTATGTCCATCAGAACCATGCAATCCAGTGTCAACACGTGTAAAAGTGATTTCTTGAAATGATGTAATGTTTTGATATTCTGCACGGCATTTATAGGTTATAATTGGACTCTCGGACAATTTATTTGTCGCAATAGTTAAAGCAATATCGGTACTTACAAGTGTTTCTGTTGAACCTACTCCTGTTCGCATAAACCACTCAACTTTATCTGGAGTAATGTGCTCCGAATCCAAATAGACATCAGCAGTTAGTTTTAAATTAGTCGTTCTCCAATCAGGAGAGTATGTCTGAGTATTTGAATTGAAAATTTGAGTTATTGGTAAATTCGATGAAATATAAACATCTAGTTTGCGACTATCTGTAATATCTACAAAAGCAATTTGATTTGAATTAATTATTGCCATATACACACTCTCCTTTCTTAAGAGTTAAATTTGGTATCGTCAAAATCTACGGAACATGAAAATTGTGAGTTTTTCACCACATCATCAACATTGAGGGTAATTTGATTAGCACCCTCGCCAGTTTGAATATGGTTTTCGTTCCATTGTGCATCATTTTCGTTTGAGGCGCGGGTCCATTTAAATGTACCCCCATTTGCTATCACTTGGCCTGTAATTTCGTTACTATAATCATAAACCTTGCAAGTGA
Source organism: Paludibacteraceae bacterium (assembly GCA_045119815.1). Taxonomy (GTDB): domain Bacteria; phylum Bacteroidota; class Bacteroidia; order Bacteroidales; family Paludibacteraceae; genus Colicola. The sequence goes on from JBGVEC010000203.1 coordinate 4,852, forward strand.
TTGTGCAAGTTTGATTAATGTCGGAAAACACAGTTGAGCCACTATATGATAAAACAATTTGGAAACGATAAGCATTATCAATCTCTTTGATGACTTCGGTTGATGCATATTTATCTTTGCCACCAACTTTAATTTCAACACTTCCATCTTCGTTTACAATAAATTTAGTATCACCAGTTCCAATTTCAATCGAACCACCAGTGATGAATTTACCTTCAATGGTATCTGCGGTCACATATTCAGCCAATGGTCCCCAACGAGTTTCACCGTTAATAGTATAACTTCCAAAAACAGCTTTGGAGGTTTTGAATCCATCATTAGAAAATACAAGTTTATTATTAATGATTCTAAATTGTTCTGGATGATATTGATCTGTAGTGCCATCGATTAGTTTTCTTCCCCAAATTCCGTGTTCATCCCATACAATTGATTGTCCTGAAGCTTTACCTACTTCAAGCACTGCATTTTGCAATCCAGATACAATATCTTGCTCAAGTTTGTTAGATTTATCTACTGCCTTTTGCCAATCTCCGGCACTAGTAGCAACTTGTTTACCCGCCGTCACCGCCTGAGACAGCAATTCTGCATGTTTGTCAATCTCACTTTTAGTTGTAATCAAGTTACCAAAATCACAACTAAAATCAGATAAGTCATCAAACTTCAATTGTACCTCAAGCAATCGTGACCTCTTAACATATCCATCACGAATATGCACTCTGACAAAATTACCAAGTTGAAATTGAGAAATTAATGCCTTAAACTCGGGCAAGGCCAATATGTTCGCCATATTCATTGAAAATTCTAAACTAGGTTGGCTGAGAATTTTCAATTCTTTATCGGCAGATTGCATCAATTCCTGACCAATTTCCATTCTTTCCTCTTCGGACTCATAACCCGTTAATAAATAACTATCATCACCAAATTCATCTTCACGAATCAAAGGAGAAATTCTAATCCACTGGTCTTCCGTAAAGAAATTTTCAAACTCTGTTTCGTTGGCAATCCAATTCATCTTAGCCTGATAAACACCTCTAGATTCCACATAAGCAACATAAGGGATTGCACCTTTAAGATAAACGGCAAATATATTATTTGGATCAAAAGGCGTGGTAAATGTATATAATGGCAAATCTGTATCTAAAGATATGCGTGTAATCGGTTCACCGAAATGTGCAATAGCCGCCCTCATCATATCCGCATCTAAACTCTGTCCCGTAGGAGATCTAAAATCATCGTCTGGGTCATATAAACTTATATCAATGCGTCGATTTGGCACAACATATCCATCGAGACAATACTCTGCTTCTCGTTCCTTTTGAATCAAAACTTCCTGCACAGCCTGCAATTTTTCGTAGTTATCAATATATCTTTGATAATTCTCGTAATCGGACAAATCTCCACTAAATTCAACCCATTGATTCGAAGTGTATGTATAAAGTTTAACTGGACTGCTATCAGTATCAAGCCATTTTGTACCCTCTGTAATAACACCTGTTGGGGGAGTATCACTAGCAACACACTGATATTTTTCTTGGGAATACATCGCCTCAGTTTGAGTTTGGAATATCGTTGTATAAGTTTCTTGTTTTTCACGTAAGAGTTGAACACCATAGTCTTGTAAATTATCCGGCACCGTTTCATCTTTGGCTAAAACAAAATATGCTCCCATTGTACCTATAGAAGTAATTTTAAATCCTTCCAATACACTCAACCCACCAGTTCCAGTATTATCGACCGTTATGTCGCCCATTACCCAATTCCTTAATGTAGGTTCCGAGTTGACATTCAACACAGATTCTAAACCACTAGTGGCATTAATAATGATTGTTTTGATTCGATACTCTGGCAAATCAATAGTACCGTGATTGTAAATACGAATAGTTGCCGTATCACCACCCGCATTTTTTAAACGTAAGAGAATATTGTCTACTTTATTTGCATCCAGGTCTTCGTTTACATGATAGAGTTGAAGTTTATCAGATAAGGCTTTAACTGCCGTGTCTATTGCAGCGTTGATTGTCGTTTGGTTATCACCCACTTCGTAAATAGGCTGATAAACACAATAAAGTTTCTTAAATTCGTCGCCAACTAGCACCACATTGCCATCGGCAGGCACGGCATTCATCAGGTCGTTCCATTTATTATATGCCGCCACCCATCCTTGAGTCGCCTCTTTATATTTAGGTGCATATGTTTCCACTGCCCTTTTATAATCATCATATTTCTCATAGACATCTTGCTCCATCCAATTAGGAGTGTGATAATAATCTAGATTGATAATATAGTTTTTACCGAGATTAACTTCACGAATATCAAGACCGTCTGCTCCAGATACTTTCAGCTTTGTCTTGATATTATCGGTTGAGTACTTAATATTGATTTCATTGGCAAGATTATCACGACTGATAAAAACATCTGTATCCCAACGAGTTTGAACAGTATTGCCTTCCGTAATACCATCTTCGGCTTCTTCGTAAAAATTCACCATATTATTAATCGTGTCCCATTCGACCACACACTTGAATTTATCTGACACCTCATTCATTAAAAAATCATAAACAGATATTCTATCTTCATCAAATTTTCGTTCTTTACGCCACAGTGAGACATCTACATGACCGATTGTCCATCCCGGTATTTTTGCAACAATCAAATGCAATAAACTAAGTTCACGACGATTGTCCCAATAAAATCTAACATTGGGATACTTTTTCACATATAAGGTTTTTGCCGCCGTAGAACCATCATAAGTGGCATATTCAGATGCATCACTAATTTCAACCTGTTGATACACATAAGAAGTTGAATCGGTATAATCTCTGATATAGTAACTTTCATAAACGTCAAAAGCACCAACGGCAAGCTTATATGGTGTATCGATAGTGTAATTTTCGCCATACACATTCGATAAATACATAACTTCTGCTGAATCAACATCGCCTGTATTAATACGAAAGTTCTCAAGATATTTCGTTCCTGTTTCATATTCGGAGCTGAAACAAGATAAAACTTTAGTATCTTTATCGGTATAACTTGTGTCTGGATCTTGAATTACAAAATAACCAATATTTTCAACATAAATTTTTCGCAAACCCTCAGCTTTATCAAATAATGGATTGACAACGGTTTGACCCGTTAACACATCTGTGTATTGACGATCGATAGAAAAATTCAGTTCTGAATATGTATTCCATTTAAATGTGCCCGATATATCGTAGGTAGGTAATAGTCCAATAATCTTTTTGTTTGTCGTACAAAGATACACATTCGGTGGTACTGGATTATCAAACATATCTTTTGGTATAAATAGTTTCATACTCCCACCACCTTAGAATTCGCCAGTTTTCATCGGATAACGATACTCGACCGTTACAGTACAATTGCCCACAAAAGACAATTCGTTCTTGTCTTTATATAATGGTATCCATTGCCACTTAAAATCATCACCAAATACACGACCTAAAGGACGAGAACTTGATACGACCTTATTGGCACCATCGAGTACCACGGTTTCACCTTGTAGGTTATTTGTCACAAAAGTCTCAAGTCTCTGGGTAGCTTGCTTACTATCGGTATATGTATTTGTTATTAAGACACCTGTAGTTTTCAAATTCGGATTTGTTAAATTCTCATGAAAGTCATATGGATCAATCCAAAAGTATGTCGATGTGGTTGCATTATGATAAATTACACTACTTGCCCATGTGTCCTCGTCCGTGTAATCGTGGTCAACTTCGATAATAGGCCAGTCATACTTTGGTTGGGCGAGACTGTGACAACGAGTGGCACCTGGTGTTTTCCAATAATAAGTTGTGCCATTAAAATATACCGTATTCACTGTCATAGTAGAATATAAATTCAGTTCACCATTAATTCTTACTACGGTTCCAGATTGTGCAATAGTGATACGAGGATAAATTGCGCTTTGTGGTTCATCAGTAGTCAGATTGATTTCAATGGTTGCATTATTGGGATTAGACACATCTTTTGTGATAACTTGCAACGGAGATAATGCCCAAGGGGTTACACTCTCGAACTCAGCTACATAACCAACGACACGTCCATTGCCAAGTTTATATTGATTGACTGTAATAAAATTGCCAAGAAGAGAAAAGTCGATAGTATCAGTATTCTCTCTGTATACATCAAGAAACTCAGCATTAACACTAGAAGTGAGCCAAGTAAGTATCTTGCGATTCTCTTCTGGAGTAAAGTCTTCATAATTCTTTTTAATAAATGTAAACTTTGGAGTAAAGGTTTGCTCCCACTTATAACCATGCACACGTTTCAATATGCCGTTATACGACTCTGATGCAACAGCCGCCCTATTTAAATAGGTTTCAACTTCTCCGCTGTCAGAGTCAAAGGACAGTCCAGTCCAAAGATTTAATTCGATGGAGGTAGCATTCTTCCATCGTATTCTATAAGGTGATAACATCTTATCATCCTCCTAACTACTACAAATTGATATAGCAAAGGTGGGGATTGCTCCCCACCATATACTATTGTTTATTCTTTTAATGTGCGCCTATTTTTTTCAAACCATAATTCAGTTGTCTCATCAATGTGTTCATCTGTTCATTTACGAATCGTTTTAATTCTGGTAAACTATCCTGAGACACATTATCACATCTTAGGAAATTGTCTACATTGAGATTAAACTCTGGCTTATTAACGGCATTATTAATCATATTAATATTCACACTTCCTCCGAGACTCATAGAATCAGGTGTAAATTGACCCCATTCCATAAGATTTGCTGTAAGGTCCGCTGGTACTACACCAGTTCCTCTTCTCATATAAGATAAATTTCCCTGTGCTGTAGGCACCAATACCAACTCATCACCAAGCCATGGCTCTGAGTCAATTGCCCATTGGTCTTTAGTGGCGCCAGTTGTACCTTTGGCATAAAGCGATATAGGTAATTTAGTGGCCGCCTTTCGCAATGCTGCTATGCCTTGACCTATCATAGATGAACCACCTTGTTGCCGGTATGAGTCTATCTTTTTCTCTGCATACTCTTGTATCGCCACCATAGTCATTGGTCCATATTTTCCATCAACTGTGGTGCCCGAAAGTCTTTGTGCGGTCTTAATAGCTGCCGTAGTTTTTGAGCCAAGCTTACCATCGACATCCAGATTAGTATTAAAGATAGTGTTTAATGAATCTTGCAGAGCTTTAACATTATTGGTATCGGTAGTTGTGGGTACACCATTACCATTGGTCGGATTGCCCCCGCCAGTATTGCCATTACCTACATAGCTCGATGTATCATATGCAGCGTTAAATTCAGCAGCAATTGCCGCGGCTTTCTGCTGGGCATCGGTCAGAAGTGATGCATTAGCTCTTGTAGCATAACTTTCATACTGGTCAACTGCCAACTTCGCATCTAACCAAGGCTTAGACAATGTATCTTTTATTGCCTGTTGTTGAGTTTGAGCATGCGCTAAGACACTATTAATAGCACCGATTGCTGTTGTACCAAATAAGATACTTTCATTTTTAGCTTTGATATATGGATCAGTTAACTTAGCAATTAAAGGAGATGTTGTTGAATCAACTAACAATTTAATGGCATTAATATGTTCTGTAACAGCATTCTTAAATCTATCCGCATCACCCTTAGCATTTTGCCACGGAGCAGTTAACCGAGGAGTAATTGTCACACCATATTCTGCAGCCAATGTATCTAAAGTCTGCAACACTGTTTGACCATTATTCAACACACTTGTATAAGTCTGCTGAACAAGCGCTTTGGTGTCTTCTAAGGATTCTCTAAGTTTCTCAACATAGCTGGTCTTACTTTCCTCAAAAGCCTCCATTTCATCATCAAGAGCCTGTTGTTGTTGATCTTTTGCATGGTCATAATATGTATCAGAAAGAGATTCTTGAGACTCGTATAATTCAGCCTCTAATTTACGTCTTTCGGCCACATCGGAGGTGTTATCGCTGCCACTCAAAGCAGCAATTCTTCTCTCAAGTTGACTGATGTCTTTTGTTTGCTTTTGTACATTCTTTTTAAAATCGTACAAATCTCTTTCGGCATTGAGTTCTTCTTTTTTCATATCAATGAGCTCTTGATATGCTTCAATCTCCTTGTTGATGCCTTCTTCTATCATATCAACACGAGCTTCGTGGATATCGACAATAGCATCTTTTGCATCCTCGTATGCTTTAATCGCATCCCATTGTCCGTTTTCAAGATTTTGAAGTTCTTCTGTATATTTCTTTTCACTGATTTTACCGTCTCGATACAACTGCTCTAAATCTTTGATTTCTTGGGCATATTCAGCCGCCGTCTGCCTATTCATCTCCATCTGCTGAACTGCCAATCCGAGACGAGTCATACCTTCATCGGTCCATACTCCATCTTCGGTCGAGACATCTTCGTCGGCTATTAAATCAGAAATGTTTTGCAATGTGCTCGTAGCATGATTAATTCTATCAATGACTTGATTGAATCGTTCAAGCTGATTGTCAATAATCTGTTGCTCAAGTTCGAGGATTTTGTTGTAGTCTTGGCGTTCCTTGATTTCAAGTTCGGTAACTTCGAGAAGTTTTTCGATATACTGCTCGTCATCTTCACCAAGCTTGATACGTAAATCTTCGAGTTCACTTCTTGCCTGTGCAAGATCCTTGGCCGTGTTACCATGAAGGAGTTTCTGAACATCAATCTGACTTTGATATGCGGTATCAGGAATATTAATATTCATCGTTTCGAGAGCATTAATATACTCATCAATGTAACTCAGTTGATTTTCAAATAAGCTACCCTTGTTATTAAATGCCTCTCGTACTTTGTCCCAAGCGGTAATATACAAGTCCTCAATATCTTGCTTTAATTGGGCAATTTCTTTTTGATTTTCTTGATATGCTAGCTTGGTTTCTGCGGCTTGTGCTTGCATTTCAACGAGGGCTTTGTTACGCTCGTGTTCCCATGCTTCATATTCTTCTGTGCCTTTTTTAAAAGGATTAACTTGCTCTCTTAAACTTTTAGCAATTGCATCTTGCTCTGTGAATTTGTCAAAATTAGCTTGTAGATTTTCTTCTGTACGTTTAATCATTTCTTCATACAAGCCAACTGTTGGAAGTTCATCATTTAGTTCGAGTAACTCGGCATAGCCCTCAAGATATGCTTTCTTGTTGTCTGTAATGTTAATTTCATTATCATAAACCGAGCTCAATTCATCAAAAGCATCGGTAAAGAGACCAACAATTTCTTTACGATAATTGATGATTGCAAGGGTAGATTCTTGAATAGCGTGTTCGACTGCCCAGATTTCCTCGGCCACTTCATCAGTGAGTTCAAGACCCTGTAATGCTTCCCATTCTTGTCTATAAACGTCGAGTTTCTTTTGTTCACGGTCTACCAATGCCTCATAATAAGAATAAGATACACCTTGTGCCTTGGCTTCAAGAATCTCCATTTCGTTTTCCATCTCGGTTTGTTGATTTTCGAGATTGGTGATTTGGCGCTCGTATTGTTTTGTAAGTTTATCAAGCGCAGACTCTCCACTACCTCCAGTGCCACTACCAACTATGCTCTTAAAATTAGAACCTAAATTCGAACCAACCGAATCAATCAAATTAATCTGGTTGTTCAAATTGGTCATTATAGCATCAATCTCCGACTGATCTACCAACTCGTTGCCTTGTGCACCTTCAACGGCCGCATTAAAAGCACCAACAGCACCCGCTGCTCCAATTGCATTTTGTGCAACAATTCCAAGGCTATTGGCATACGAGCCTAATCCACTAATCGCATTATTAGCCGCAATCGTACTATCAGTAATTGCATCTGCTTCAGTTCTAGTTGCCAATGCGTTCAATTGTGTGATAGCACTCTGAACGGCAGTAGCCTTAGCTTCTGCTAATTTGGTTTGTATCATAGCCTCCATAGCAGATTGATTAATGCTTAATTGGCCATTCTCCATTTGAAGCAGTGCTAAATATTCGGGTTCAAGACTTAATAACGCCTGCAGACTGTCGAGTGTTAAATAACCGTTCGTGTTATATTGAGTTACCGCGTCGGTTAATGCTGAATAAGCATCCTGAATGCTATCAATTTTTTCAGATACCTCATCAAATGCAACAGAAGCCTCCCACATACCAGCTTTAGCCTTTTGGATTGCATTTGTCAAATCTTCCCACGACATTAATGTGTTATCGTCTAATCCAAATTCTTCTTTCCATGCTGTTTTATTTTTATCTATAATATCGAGGTCTTGTTTGGTAAGAGTGCCGACTTTTGCATCGCCTTCAGAGTCAAGGAGTTCCATTGCACTGTTTTTTTTGGTTTCATAGTCTTCGATCTTGAAAATACCAACCACCGTTTTGATAATTTCCTCATCGACACCTAATCCTGACAACATTTCAATGAACATCGTCATTTCTGAAATATACTCATCAATCGGAACTTGACCATTATTGAATTGTGTTTGAATGTTGAATGCAAGGTTGAATTTGTCTAAAAGATCAGCGTTCTGTAGCTTTTGTACAACATTGATTTCTATCCACGATGCAATATCTGTCCATTTATCGAATCCATCACGGGTATAAAATTCGGTATCGAAGCCAGATATAATAGCTTGAGCTATATTTTGGCCCTCGTCAGACAATTTTTGATAATCTTGATTGTCAGCCAAATAAGCATTTACCAAAGACTGAACCGGATTAACACTTGCTTCGAGTTGTGCTGTTAATACGTTAATTATACTATTAAGTTGTGTCGCATATTGTTTAGGATTCTTTAAAATTTGATTTGCATCTACACCAGCAGTTTCTAAAGCATCATAGATATATGGATAATCAAACTTCTGTCCATACTCCGCTCTACCTATTTGTGCAATCTGGTCAGCGTAACCCTCAGTGTCGCTTGTTATACCTTGATTAATTGCCTTTTGAAGAACTTGTGCCGCTTTGAGTTGGTCTGTCGTACTTTGACCAAGACCAGACCATACTTGTTTCCAAAAGTCTGCTTTTATAGTTTTGTTTTGGAAATTCTTCACGATATTATCGGCATCTAATATTATTGCATCTCTTGCCGCTTGAGCTTCCGCTCTATATGCTTCTTCTAATGCCTCAACATTGCCTTTCAGAGCGATAATAGCATTGCCCTCTTCGGTATAACCCGATACCATTTCGGGGAACATATCAGCTATTTTATTGGTCATTTCGTTATAACGCTGATACTCATCGGTCGATAAGCTGATATTACGTCCTAAATTATCAACACCATCGGCTAAATCAGCATAATCTTCTTTAATATCATCAAGTGTTTCACGATGATCCTTTAAAGCTTTGGTTGCATTCTTATATGCCGCCATTGCTTCTTCAACGGATTCTGCTAAATCTTTATTAGCATTAATCGCCTTTGTAACGGCCGAAACAACCCATGAGATCAGTATAGAAATTCCCATACTGATTGCCGCATTGAGTGCAGCATGACCAATTGCGGCGGCTTTAGCTGTCATACCAGAAGCCTTTACGCTAGTATTATGTTGATTAACATAGTTAATTAAACCTGGCAGTGTCGCTTCTTCACCCTTTAAAGACGCTAGATATGCCTGGACAGCTTCCGGTGCATCGTTCAGTGTAGAAACATAGCTAAGTAATGATTCTTGACCTTCGCGGGAAGCATTATTAAAACCATCGAGTATTTTGACTGAACCGATATCATCGGGCATTTCGAGAATTTTATTTTGTACCTCGGATAGCACGCCAAGGAATGATTGATAAGATTGCATTTGTTGTTGCGTCTTATCTATATCGGTTACTGTTGCCGTGGCTACACCGTCTAAGATTTGATTCTTACGCACCTCTAAGTCATCAAGTTGTTTCTCAAGGCTATCCACCTCTTGCTGATGCTGAGCTATGCGATTATCTCTATCTTGGGCTGGTGCTTTACTACCCATTGATTTATAATAATTCCAGTCGGTTGCCTTGGCATCATCTAATTGCTGACGAGCAATCATTAGTTTATTTTGGATGCCGTCAATTTTTTCATCAAGCTTGGAGGTGTTAATGGTTGCATAGTTCTCGATGTTGCTTCGAATGGCCTCGGCAAAATCTTTAGCTTCTGTGTCTGGGTCTCCAAGTATTTCTTCGACAACACCGGTCTTAGATTGTTTACGCTTGCCAAACCAATCCTTCGCTGTTTGTGCAGTATTCGCTATCCAACCAGTCAGACCTTTTTGTCCAAAAGTATTTTGATAGCCGTTCTCTGTGCCATCCTGGAAGCCAAAAAGTTCAGCTAAGTCGAGTTTATCTTTTTTAAAGACGGAATAGTATGTTAAAATGCTAAACAAAATAGTTCTGAATGAACCAAGTTTATCAATTAATTTAACTAATTCTGTACCTCCATCAACGAGGAGTTTAATCCATTCATCGTCAAGCAGGTTATTCCACATAACCTCAACAGCGTTGTTGAATAGGTTAACACGACCTTGGATGGAGTCGAGCACTTTAGTGTTTTCTTCCAATGCACTACCTGCACTGTTTTCTGATGCTTCTATTGCGTCTTCTACTATGTCGAAGTTGGAAATGATTGCAGACAAAGTGTTAGCCTGCCTCTTTCCTCCAAGGAGTTCGAGAGCGGCGGCACGCTCAACGTCCGTCATATGTTCCCATTCTGCCGACATTTCTCTTAAAATTTGAGTTGTGTTTTTAAAGTTATTGGCATCAACCATAATGTCAACTTTACCATCGGTTAATGCTTTGAGTTTAGCTTGAAGCTGGGATGTGGTTTCTGCCATACCGTCAGTTTCAAGACCAGCCTCTTCTACCATTTGTTACTCTTTTTATTATAAAAATAAAAAGGATCAGGTCATTTCTGCCTGATTCTGCACTTTCATATTATTGGGTTATATGTGCAGAGCGGACCATACCTTTATCTCAATGAGATAATCTGCATACGCATTATAATTACTTATATTGCTGTGGTCTCTACAGAGCTTTCTAAATTATTAATATATACTTCTAATATCGTGGAAATATCATCAAAGTCCCAATACCATATTTCTAATAAGTTATAATTATGGTATTTGACATAGGTGCGTTTCTTTTGGTCGTTAGATTGTTGTCTTAAATAATTCTCTTCGGTTTGCAAATCAGAAGTTCCATCGTGGAATTGACCTTGATATTCTATCAATAAATTATAATCTGGTAAATAAAAATCAAACCTTAAAGGTAGCTTATCATTATATCCTCTTAAATCCTCAAAACTATATTGATGCTTGTGTATAATTTCATTATTGTGTAACCATTTATCAATAGCTTTCTCACCTTTTGAAAAATTACAATGAGGACAACCATAGCCTTGAATTAAACTTCCCGCCACAGGTTTCCATTGCGTTTCGCAAATCTTGCATTTTGCTTCAACTCTTTCTTTGGCTCCATTATATTCACTCATAATATCAATAAGAGGATGTATTTTCGACACTTCTTGAATAAATTCTTCGTGTGTTTTTAAACCACTCTCATGATTTTTTCGTGCTATACACATATAACACCCTATTTGTCCTTGTAATAATTTATTTGGTCTACCAGTAAATGTAATATTATGTTCTAAACACTCACACTCTATATTTTTGTCTGAGCCTTTATATTCACCCACAACTCGTATGTTATCATTTACTAAATATAATAATTCCACAAATTCTTCACAAGTCCGTCGTTTTGCTTTACTTATTTTTTCTCTACGACACAGTTTACATCCACATTTTCCATGAAGTAAATCATATGGCTTTGAATCAAAATATACATTATGTATTCTGCAATAACAATGAACTTTGGCATCAATATTTACATATTCCGATAAAACATCATAGGTTGGATTTATTTTTTTTAATTCTAATAAAAATTCTTCATTTGTTTTCTTTCTCACTTTCTTCCACCTCCTTAAATTCAATTTAATAATTTAGAAAGAATTCCCCACGGGATTGTCCACCTCTGGAGTTCCCCCGTTTTGAGCAGATTGTTTACCTATATGTCACCACATAGGGGAGCAAAAAATTTACTCTGTTTTAACACCTCTTATTCTTAAAGAGAGAGTCTTCAGCGCAGTGCCCACAGTATTCGGATTCTGGACTATGGTATTTGCGGCCGTAGTTAACGCAATAGTCTCATCGAGACTGTTACCGGCGGCAGCCATAGCACTTGCAGAAACCTGCAAAGCATCACCAATACCAGCGGTAGTTATGGCAAAATTATTACCAATTTCGTTAAATTTGTCTACAATAGACATCGTATTATTCGCTTCAACACCAAAAGCTTTCAAAGTAGATATAATACTCTGAGAGCCAGTCTCCACATCGACATTATCACCAACATTAGTGTACACCAACGCAGACTCAGCCATAGCCGCGGCCGTTGAAATATCATAGCCAAGCTTCGCAAATTCGGCTGTTGCCGATGTCATATTAGATAGTGTGCTACCAATACGAGAACTAGTCTTCGCAGCAGTGTCTAAAAATTTATCATACACATCGTCGGTTTCATCAGTGACTTTTTTTAGTTCCGTCATCGCCAAGTCGAGCTCTCTAACCGACTGCACACCTTGCCTCATATATTGCACAAAAGTATGAATACTAGTACCACCAAGCACCGCAGTTAACAATCCAGTAAAATCTTTTTTCAGACTTTGACCGAATCTTTGCAGAGTTGTCAAAGCAGGCTTCGTAGCATTTGTCAATAGCTTAGTAGCTCCAGTCGCCTTATCAAGTGCAATCGTGTATTGAGTTAGTCCACCTTTTCCGTCATCAACTGTAAAGTTAAGCTTGCCCAATGTGCCATTAACACCCGTCACAGATGTTTTCATACCATCAAAACGTTCGGTTACGATAGCTTGATATAAATGTTGTAAAGCATCTGATGTGTTATTAATCTGGTCTTGGTCTAACCATTGAGGTAATATCTCTCCACCTGAAGCAAAGAATGTCTTAGAGGCATTACTAATCTTGGTAAGACGATCATACAACTTGGTTAAATTCTCTGCTTGCTTCTGAATGGTTACTTCGTCCGCTTTAACGGTACCATTCATATAATGTTGATAGGTTTTCAGTTCCTGTTTCCAAGTATCAAAATTGGCCTGACTTAAATATCCCGCCTCAAATTTACCTTGTAACTTGGTATTTTGAGCATCAAACGCCCCTTTGTGCACTTTACGATTGGCAATTTCCTCAAGCTTCTTTTGTTGTTCTGCTTCGATCGCCAAACGTTTATTTTTCTCGTCTTGATTTTCAAGAGCTTGTATATCAATTTTACTAATCTGTTCTTTCAACTTACGAATTTGCTCATTATAAAAAGACTGCATCTTAGAACCATCGTCCTCTTTTGCAGCCTGGCGCTCATAAGCATTCTTCTGTTTTAATAACTTAATATAATCTTCTACGTCTTTTTTACGCTTCTGTTCTCTTGCAGAAACTTTTTGTTTGTCATCCTTAACCTTAGCCTCTGCCTCAATGTCTCGAATTTTACGAGCCTGCTCCTCTCGAATACGTGCAAGTTCAGCTCGTTGCTTATCCGTCAACACAATCTGCTTGCCTAAAGCATGGAGCTGTTGCTGTATCTTATAAGCATCTGTTAATGCATTTTGTTGTTTAATAGAACCGTCTTCGGCACTAGCGGCTGTCTGCAAAACCTTATTGCGCTCTTTAACAAGTCTAAGAATTTCAGCATAAGCCTCCGCTTGTTGTTTTGCATCGGCGGCTTCGGCTCGACCTTGCCTTTTGATGCCACCCTCTAATTGGGTTTTCAGAAGATTAAATTCACCAACCTGTTTGGAAAACTCGGTAAATTCCTTAGAAGTAACCGTGTTAGGAGCTGTGTTAATTTTCTCAACGAAAACCTTAATCTGCTGAGACAGTTCTTGGAGTCGCTTAAACTTATCATCTAAGGCAGAAGTATCTTCTAAAGCTTTGAATTTATCCTCTACCTCACCAAAGATATTATCAATATTAGATGCTTTAGTGATAGCATTGGTAAACGGATTTAAAGACGTCTGGCCTTTTCTGAAATTACCCTCAAGCTCATTATACTTGGCCTGAAGTTGTGTCATTGCATTCAGAGCATCTTCAATGTTTGTTTCATCGATTTTAAATTTACTTAACTCATTAAATCCCTCGATAAACTGAGCATTTCCACCAGTTTTACTTTTAAATCTCTTTACAAATTCGTCAAGCTTACTTTGGAACTTTGCAATATTTTCTCTAGTTTTCTTCTCTTCTCTATTAAATGCTTCAAAGTCCTGAATGATGGTTCTAATTGCATTGCCAGCCGCATCAGTAGCTATATTTTCGGTAATCTTAGCACCATTGTTTTTATATTTGTAAACATCCTCATGCTTGGCAAGATTGCCGTCTTTATCATATACATCTTTGGCTTTAGCTAGTTCTATTGCAGCCACAGTCTCTTCTTTGATAGCCTCGGTATTCTCTTTATGAGTTTCAGTCTCTGACTTGATAAAACTGTCACTAGGATTCATAAAGCTGTCGTCAGACATTGTGACGTTAATACTATCAATAGTCTCTGATTCTTTTTCAATCGACTCGACAGACTCCTCGGCGCTCTTTGCGACCTGTTTATTCGCCTCGACAAATTTTAACTTTGCATTAGTGGCCTCAACGAATTGCCTAGCAGCATCGGTAGCAGATTGAGATTCTCCATCAACGGCCTGCTGGGACTCTAATGCGGTGTCCGCAGTTTTACCACCATCGACAACCGGTGTCACTTTAACCGTAGCTGGTGTCTTAACCACATTCTCCTCAACCAACTTAGCAATAGCACCCTCATCCATTATGGGTGTAATTTTCGCATTGACACCTGATGTTGATTGTGCCTGTTGCGCGGCTCTTTCGGCGGCTATTGTGTTGGCATTAACTAGTCTTTGTTCGGGCGACAAAGCATAACGTTGACGCACCAAGTCTTGGAATTTTTTATTTGCATCATAAGTGCCACCCCGCGTTAACCTAGCACTACGTAAAAACTCCTCAATCATATTATCGGGATTATCTAATCCGGCACGGTGGCGATCTCGCAAATCTAAATCAATAACGGTAAACCCTTTCTCTGGGTCGTACATTACATTATCTCCACCGAATTCTGGATACAATCCGACTTCAGTCAGTTTTTCTAATGTATATAACAGCCTGTCAATTTGCTCTGGTGACGCTCCAGCCATCTCACTCTTTGAATCTCTATGGTTAATACCTGGGGCACGAGTTTGCAATTGGAACACATTTCCGTCTTGGTCTTCAAAGCCAGCAATAATCCGTGGTACCGCCGCTCCCAATTCATATGCTCTATTCTGTTTCTCCATCAATGTGGCAATATCTGGGACACCATATGAAGCATTGGGTTGTGTAGACAAAACAAATTTATCGCCAATAACCGTGCCTTCATTGATACCTCCAACTTTAGCAATATCAAACTTTGGTTTACCATTTTGAATCAAACCTAGTGTACGAAGAGCGTCCGTTAAAGCTTGATCATCACCAATTGGACCACTATTTAAAATAGTACGGAAGAAAGCATCGGTAGATCTGCTAAATTGTTGGTTGTATGTTGTAATTGCTTTAGTCAGAACATCAAACGCATTAATCAGTGCACTATCATCGGTATTCTCAGTAATACTTTTAGGTATAAGCAATTTTAGAGACTCAACAATTTTACCGCCCTGAGTATTAATCGCCTCTACGATAACTTGTACTCCATCACTCTGGTTGGTTGCAACATTTGTTGGAGTTTTAGTTACCATATCTCGAATGACATCTTCTATCGTACCTATAATGGTGCCAAACTGGTTAACAAATACAGTAGCACCTTCGGCTAATATGGCGTCATATCTTTGCTTGGCTTCTGACTTAGATATTAGTTCACCAGTCATCTGGTCTTGGTATTGCTCTTTGCCCCAACTTGCGAATAGGTCGAGTAAATATAGATCATCAAACTCTGCCTTCCGATAATTTCTTGCAATCTCCTTAGCATACAAGGCTTCTTGTATTGCTGTTGTAATATTGGCAGTATTAATACCAATATCAATCTGCATCGTCTGTATCTTATCTTTTAAGGTAATAAACTGATTATAAATTTCGTCAAAAGAAGCTTGTAGGTTGTTCTTGTCCAGTTCTGGCACAACAAAAGACTGTGCAAACTTGACCTTAATACTATCTAAAGCATTGCCTATCTCAGTTGTTATAACACCAACAAGTTCTCTTAGTTTTGCTTCTTCTGCATTGACACTTGTCTCAACAATTTCTTTTTCTTTTATAAATCCAGCGTTCTTACGACCAATAGCTTTAGACACCTCGTCAACAGCACCCTTAAGATTCGTCATCTGCTGAACTTCAGCACCATCGGTAGGAGCAATTGGTGTTGCCGTCTGGGTTTGTGTTGGTTGCTGAGGAGTTGGTGTAGGAGTAGTCTGTGGGGCTTGTGCAAACGAATCTGACCACTCACCAAGACCAAACTGAGCACGGAGTTTATTAATATTGGTCAGCTTGGCTATATAACCATCTAATGTTACTAGCAAATTTTCAATTTTGGCTTTGGTTTTAGCATCTGCCATTTGGCCCAGCATGGATTCTTCAAAATTACCATATGTGCTCGTGCCTAACTCTTCGAGACCACCGATGACTTGCATCATCGCTTCGGGCATTCGTGCCGATTGCAATTGTCCAATTAATTTATCGGTTTCTTCAAAAAGAGCCTTAACATGTTGCATTTCTGCTTCAACTTCAAGTTTTAACTGCTTAACACCCTGTCGTTTTGAGGTTGAATCTGGTGCGGCACCCGTCACATTGGTAATATTAAAGTTCTTCTTAGAAATCGTATCAACAAGATGTTGTACTTGTGTTAAATTATTATAAACCTCAATAATAGCCTCGGATAAACTTTTAAACGAAGTTTTACCCTTATCAGCCATATCTTGCATTGAAGTATTTTCATTTTTAAAGGTATTAGAAATAATTTTCAATGAGGCCTGAATTTCTTTTAATACTTTTGCTAAGTCTTCATAATCGCCAGAAACCTTGGTATCTTCACCCTGTGTTTGTTTCATAGCTTTCTGAACTGTAGCTAACTGGTTGGAAATCCTCGTAATATCCAGTGAGTAGCCTCTAAGAGGACTTGGACCATCTAAGAATGAATATATCTCCTTTAATTTTAAAGCCAGCATAAGCTGTTGTCTTAAATTTAACTCAATCTCTTTTGTAGAAGTAAGATTGGGGGCAACACCTTGCAGAGCATTGAATTTTTCTTGATATTTAACATATAAAGCAATCAGATTTTTAAACTGTTGTTCCGAACCTTTAACGTCGAACTCAATCAGACCCTCGGTTGAAAACTCTTTAACGATATCGGCAACCTTGCGCTTGACGTCGTCAGTATTCATATCAATGTCAGAAAAATCAATTTTTAATTTAAAATCTTTGCCATTAACCTTCGTAGTGAGTTGTTGAACCTGTTTGCGGATTTTTTCACTCAAATTGCTAAAAGCCTTTTCGGTCTTTATTGAAGATGCTTTGATTTTTTCAACAGTGCTCTCTATACCGTCATCCCAACCATAACCAAAAGCTTCTCCAGCTTCTTGACCTTGAGTGTGTAACTTCTCCGCTACACTATCTACTTTATCTAATATTTTATTTAGACCTTTGTCTAAATCAATCGTTTTATCAAAATCTGCCATAGAATAAAACCTCCTTTCACATTAATTCATCCAAAAATTCCCAAAACACATATTCTGTTTCTTCCATAACATTCTCAACAAAATAATCCATAATTTCTTTCATGGTCGTCGGATTTTGAACCCCTTCCCATTGAAACAAATCAGAAAAATCATTCGGATACGTCGTGTCCCATTTCATTGGCCATCCCGCCGGTGTTTTGCTAGATTTAGCACCTCTTTTTCCATTCATTACCGCTTCTAAGACCTTGCTTCTTTTATCTCTTTTGCCACCATATTTCCATAATTGATCAGCGGCTGTTTTAATCCTTAATTCACTTTCTGTCCATTCTATTGCATCTGCTTGATATAGGTTTTTTCCTTCTGGATAACCATGTCTTGTATATTTAATAGGATCATATTGACTATAAAAATCTTGTATGCAACTCTGATAAATATCGTGTGCTATATCGCTAATAAGTTTCGTATAACTATTCCATGCCTTTTTTATAATGTTTCTTCTTTCATCTTTCTCCATAAAGAGTAATTTTTCAACAGTACTATCAATAGACATGGCAACTCAACTCCTCCTATATATTAAACTTTATTTTCCATACTTATTTAACAAGTTTTTCAACTTGTCAAGTTCTACACCCTCGAATCCAAATTTACTCATATCGAAACTTTCTATCTTATGCGTAAGGCTCTGTGCCAATTCCGTCATATGGTCTGAAAGCTGATTAGTTAAAAAGGCAATAGAAGCCTCAACGGAATACTGTGCACGCAACTCGCGCTCCATCCCCTCAAGCAATCTATCACACTCCTCATAATCTCGCTCATATATGTTGACTATGCTCATCAAGTCATACCGCCGAAGTTCATCATAATCTTCTTCGGACGTAATATCTAAATCCAAATTCGTATGATACTTAACCATAGCGGACTCAAACATCATTTTTTTCAACACAGAATCACACATAAGAACTCCATCCTCAACAGTAAAACATCTATCGAGAATGGTTTCTAAAATTGCCTTTTTCTCCGCAATCGGTATATAAGTACGGATTTCAAGCATTGTTTTCAAATTTATATCTTCTGATTCGTTCATCTTTTTAACAAATTCCGTAACCTTCATAATAATAATCTCCTTTTAATCTCTCCTCGCACCTCGTCGAGGTAATCATTGTGTATTGTTTAAATCTCATCATCTTCCAAGATAATCTTAGGTAAATCAAATCCACTTCTCGCTATGAGAATGGACTCACATTCATCATCTGTAAGCACCAAACCATATTCTTGCTGAACTGCCATCATCGCCTCAGCCTTAAGTACATCTCTCTTTACAGAACGACCCTGTGTTAGTCCTATACGCTTTCTCCACGCACTAGGTAAATCAAGCTGAAATTCAATGCCGTGACTCACCGCATAATACATAACCGCACCAGCAAGGCTCGAAAGCATCTTAACGGTCGCAATATTATTCGTCATCATGGACTCCTCCATAATAATCTTATCTGCCTTGTGCTTATCTAAATAATCACAAATAGCCAACATCATTTTAGGTATACGCTCAGACGAATCTTTGATTTTATGTAAATCAATCAATGTGTGCTCAACATATTGCTTATCTTGAAATACGGCAATTCCCGTTTTATTTGTTGACGCATCAATTCCAATTACTCTCATATTCTTCTCCCCATTAAGGGGCAGCGGTTGCCGCCCCTATTTGTGCCTTTAGCATTGCCAATTCATTCTTGGCACCCTCTTTAATCTGTGCCCCAATATTGGACAACAGCATATCCACGATATAACACGGTAGTCCATGTTCTTGTATGATATGGTTGACACATTGTGTCAGTTCTTTTTTTGCCTCATCAATCTCTAGGATAAGAGGCTTTCGTTCCTTATTCTCCATATGTTTCTCCTTTTACATTAGTGACTGTCCACAACGTGAACAGAATCCCATGCCATCATCAAAATTGGAGCAAGCTTCATACTCGTCAATTACCTCGTTACACGCTCCACAGGAAACGGTGTGATAAGTGCTGTCACCGTGAGAAGTATAAACCATTGTTCCCTCATGAGTACAGGTAGTATCACCACCAGAGTTACCGGCCTCTAAGGCGGCCAATCTAGCATTAATACTTACCAAATCAGCGAGAGTGGCAATTTCAGAACTCTTATAAAGCCAAGTACCCATCAGCCGTGCGTCCATCGATGTCAATGTTAGCCCTTGGCCTTTTCCGTTATTCACATACCAGTCAAAATAACCACCATCCGAACTAGTTCCGACCGTAAACTTACCTATGCCATACGGCGTATCAGAAACAACACGAAATCCATAATTCGAATTTATTTCTACTTGGTTTTCTCCGTCAGTATACAATAAGCCCTCAGTAGATATCGCGAAATCACCAATATACCCTACAGTAGTAGTGAAGATACCGTCTATTAAATTCCAAGAATTGGTTCCGGTTTGATCTGTAATCATGCCCGTGGTAATACAGCCACCACTAATTGTAGTTGTACCCGTACTTAATCCTTCCTCAGTAGCATAACCACTTAAATCACCAACAGTTAAACAGCCTGCTAAGTCCAAATAATCTGCCGCAATCACACCGGTTGTAATACAGCCGCCATGAATAGTTGTTGAACCGTTTGCAATAGCTTGTTGATATTTTTGAAACTCATCAGCATCCAACAAACCATCTACACTTGGAATCTCATCGGTAGTAGCATAACCACTGTCATTCTCTAAATCACTGACCTTCGTAGGCATACCTGCCACGACCAATTCGCCCGTGTTCAAATTCCAATAGCTACCACCTGCGGAACCCTGAATAATACCAGTAGTAATACATCCACCATTAATCGTCGTTGTGCCATTTTCAATCGCATCTATATAGGCATTAAACCTAGCTTCATCTAACAAGCCGTCTACACTTGGAATATCATTAATGGTAGCATAACCATCTAAATCTCCAAATGTTACACAACCATCTAATGTTAAATAATCCGCTGAAATTTTTAATTCACTCTGTCCACTCTCAGTCAAAGGCGCAATAATTTGTTCAGCTATCAAAGTACCAGTCTTAATACAGCCACCATGAATTTCTGTATCGCCATTCGCTAAGTTATCTTGAAATGTTTCAAAATCATCGGTACCTAACTTCTGCGCCAGTTCATCAGACGTTGCATAATCATCCAAACTCGGAATGTCACCCTTTGTTGCAACATCATCCGGCAACTGCCCAATCGTCAGTGTTCCTTTAACATTTGCGGCGTCAACTGTAATACCGAGTGCATTAATATAATCCGTGGTCACAACACCACCAACGATGGATGTTACGCCACTGGCAGTTTGGAAGCCGCTATCATTCTCTAAATCACTGACTTTCGTAGGCATTCCTACAACCTTTAATTCTCCCGTCTGCAAATTCCAAGAGCTCGTATTATCTCCTGGTCCTTTAATAATACCTGTAGTAATGTTATCTCCATTAATAACCGTTTTACCACTCGTACTCAAATCACCTGGTCTAACAAACTCGGTAATACCAGACAGTTGTATCTTACCTGCGGCAATTTTCAAATCAGACGAATCCTCATTAACGGCCATAATAATACCAGCAGAATTAATACTATTTTCTCCATCTTGACTTTGAACAACCAATGAAATCTTCGCTTCTTGCTCATTAGAAATTTGCTCAATCGAAGTAATCTTATTGCTTGTTTCACTTTGCCACGTCGTAAATTGATTAATTTTTGCCTCTTGTTCATCAGACTTAATCTCTAATCCCGCCATTGTATCACTTGCCGTACCTTGCCATTGAGTCAATAATGAAATTTTCGACTCATTATCATCTAAACGCACATCCAACGAAGCCGTACTACCACGAGCATTCACCAGCTCTATACTAAAAGCATCTGTTGTTTGATTAACACGACTAATCATTTTAGCCGTTGCATTGTGTTTAGTTGTCGCCACAGCCACCCAACGGTCATCTTGCCATAAATGCAGAGTCTCGGCAGCATATACAATACCATTCTCTGGATGAGTTACACTGACATCACATGTGTACCAAAAGGGAGCATTATCATTACCTGTGATATATGTCTCAGAAAAAAATACAGACACAGAATCTGACTCATCCCATCGCTCTCCATTCCAAACATAATAATAGCCTTTGGTAAATTCCATCGTATAATCTACAATATCATATGCCTGTACGGGGGCGGCCGTAATAATACCACGCACCAAACGATCCTCTAATGAACCACCGTCTAGTGCACCGCTAGAATCAATTTCGTCCTGCCTATCAACAACAGACAAAACATCTCGCACATAAGTTTCACTATGGTCTACTGTTGGCACATATACCATACCCTTTTCCATAGTAGCAATAGCATCATCAATAGAAAATCCGTGTGCCTGTGAAAATTCACCAACACTATATATAGAAATACTTGAGGCTAAAGATTGAATACCAAGTGCATTTTTCTCAACGGAGGTTAATGCATTTCGAGCATTATTACTAGCTGTTTCAACCTCAGCCTTAGTCGCAACCCCATTGTTAATATACTCAACCAAATAGGTAGCACCACTCTCTTGACCGTTAGTCCATGTCGTTAACGGCTCAACATCTTTAATTAAAGCAGAAACATCTCCAAGTGCCTCATTTGCATTTGTGGCTGCTTCTTCGGCTCGTGTACTAGCCTCAGTGATTTGCGTTTGTAGGTCTGTCCTCAACTGTTCTACTGATGTATTGGTCGAGGTAGATGCGCCCCATAAATCATTTATATTATTCTGTACACCATCTAAAGTGCCAGACACATTTCCTACTTTATCAGACAAGTCGCCCAAATCTTTTTGGAGTGCATCAATCTTATTATTTGCCACATTTGCCGTGTTCATTGCCCCAGTGATATTCTCTTCCATCGTGTTGATTTGTTTATCTATCACACATAGTTCATCATAAATATCACTCAACTTGTCACCCTGTGTAGATAAGATAATGGTGGCAAAAGTCACATGGGTAATATCATTAAGTGCTACTACTCTATATCCAAAACTGCCGCTTGCCTGTTTGGCAACTCCGTCTTTATTGACTGTCACATAGTCACCTACCGCAACTTCCATTTCACACCGCACCGGAACAACACCAATAGGCACAACCAAACCGTATCTGTAATCTCGTTCAATCTCGGCTTGTCCTCCCACAAATGCGGCAGAGTCTACGGTTACTCCGAAAATATCATCTTCTTCTCCGCAAATTTTAATACACAATTGACCCTGCTCATTCAAAATAGTCGTAACAAAGAAACCATCACGGTTTTCTTGGTTGGGGTTTTCGTCTGCCCACATATAATAGTCACCAGCATTATACTCATCTGAATAAACCACATCGAGCATCTCACTCATATATATCAACCCCTTTCATTAAACAGATGTGTCTATCCACACATCTCCATCTTCTGCCTTGGTTGGTTCTGTATCTTGCACAAACAGACCATAATCGGCAGGCGTGAGCATTCCAGCCAAATTGACATAAGGCAAATCCTTGAATATTTTCAGACCATCGCCAATTTTGATTTTGACACCACCATCGGTGCACTTTTCTACAACCAATTCTCCATCTGGAATGACATAATTGGAACGTGCCCAATTACTTGTGGTGTCACGCATATGGCAAATAGAAAATTTTGTTGCCATAATAGTCACCTCTTTCTTTATAAAAAAGGCAGATAGAATTAATCCACCTGCCTTTTTCAAATCTTATTTATTTGTTATGTATCTTATAAAGAGCGTCCCAAAGCTCTGCTTTAGTGATGGTAGCATCACCATCGGTGCCATCTGTAATACCCTGCTCGATAGCCCAAGCCTGTGCAGGTGTATACAAAGGTCTATCCAAGTGGTTGAGGCCGAGTTGCTTCAAGAGCGAAGGATAATCCTTATAGCAATAGTTGCTATCGACATTACCCTGAATGCCATCATACTGCTTGTAGCCATATTGCCACATACCACAATTATAAGACAGTTTACTGTCATATGTCGCCTCGTCTGCTGATACCCAAGCGGCATACCAGAGGTCAAAGCGCTTCTCGATATCCTTTACAAAGAAACGAGTGAGATAGTCTCTGTTGGAGTACAATGTGCCCCAGTAGCCGGCTTTCTCAATCTCTCCAAGGAAAATGTATGCCCAACGAGTCGCCATTTCCTTGGTTACCGTAATGCCCTGACGCCTAGCATAGTCCGTGCTTGCATTTTCATAGTCCCATGCTATAGGCATCTCAAGGCGATAAGGCTTCACTTGCTCAAGGCACCATTCTGCCTCAAGCTTTGCCTCTTCGTCGCTGATGGCATAAGAGAACCAATACACGCCACAGGGGATGCCAAGACGGTTGCACTCGCTCATGTTGCGCTTGAACTGCTTGTCCATGCCTTCTTCGCCGTAGCTCCAGCCGCCACGAATCATAGCACCGTCAATCTGTGGCTTAACCTTTTCCCAGTCAATAACTCCTTGCCAATCAGATACATCTATAATGTTTTTCATAATTTATTTCTCCTTTGTTATCATTATTACGCCGCCCAGCCGTAAGCGTGTCCTGACATAATAGTATCAGTAGGCTTTACAAGAACACTACCGTCTACCTCTGTCACAATCACACCCATATAAAAACCTACCATAGTATCGTCGACACCCCATCCGAGATCAGAATCAAACTCATCATTACGGCAATATTCCGATTCAACGAACTCTGCCCATGTCATACCTTCTTCGAAGTCAAATATATAATTCGACCCATTACGATCTACGGTGAATTGACAACTAGGAGATATCTCGTCATTGTCAATTTTTTCTTCAACTTGATAAATTAATTTTAGAACATTTATTTCGTCTTCACGACAGACCACATATCCTTGACATATCTTCGTCAGTGTATCGTCATCAGTCTTAACATATATTTCTCTAATGTTGGTTAAAGTGTTTTCGGAGGTCTTTATTTTAATCATAAGTATCGCCTCCGAATTATATCATCAGATAATACAAAGAATCACTAATTATATCCGAGGAAGTGCACCCAGACCATGCGGATGTAGAAACTCCACCCTCGTTGTTTCCGTTGTAAAAGCGTATGTCACCGTACTCATTCTCGGTAAAATGACCCTCGGCATTGTACTCGGAGCTTATAAACTCGCCCCAAGTCATTCCCTCCTCATAATTGTATCTGCCATATATGGAGACAGCTTCCTCACTGTACTCACATATATCGAAGCTATGCAAGACAACACTTTCTTTTACCAACACGATATCACCAATCGCAAAACTAGACAAATCGGTCGGTACACTGTCAACAATGATAGTATTGCGGAATTGTGGCGTAGTATCCGCAGTCAGACCAGATGTGGTTTTATAACTAGCAGTAGAAGCACCACCTGCAAACCAGCCGTGACCTTCCGTTATACGCGCAGTTGGACCATTAAGAGTATCCGCTTCAATCGCTCTATCAGCAACTTTTGCGGTATCAGCTGAACTAGCATTACCAATAAGTTCACCAATTAACTTCTTAGCTCCAATAGCTTCTTGAACATTCTCAGATGTATAAAAGTTTATTTTATTAGGTACATCATAGTTATATTCATTAACAAATGTAACTGTGCCGCCTTCTTCAACTGGGATGCTATTGGCACCGAGTATGTCGGAAATGTCGGTGATAATAGGCTCGGCGAGTTCGTAGTAGAGCATAACGCCCGACATTGCGGCTTTGAAAGTTGCGACATCGGTGTAATCGGTGTCGGTAACATATATATAACCGCTTTCGTGTCTTAGCATTGTTTTGTCGGGCATTTCAAGAGTAGAACCCGCCCAATTGGTATATTTTGCGCATAAGATGCCCGTTGCACGTTCAGCAAGAACCGTTGGTATTTTCATATCCGATATCTTGACGCTATACGCATAGTATTCAGGGACTGAATTCGCTGATGACCATTCCAACGTACCCATATCCACAACGCCGCATCGTGTATATGACTTTATCGCCCCGTCCGCTTGCCACTCGATAGAGTCATACGCTCCATTTGGGGTACCGTGAGCAGGTCGCACCGCTTCGGGGATTTCAATAGTGTTCTTGACATAGGGTGTGTACTCCGTATCTGTTCCGTAAACAAAACAAATATTTTCTGCTTTTGCGTTTCTGTTGTTAGGCGTCGAATAGTTCAAGGCATAAAGGGTAATGCGTGATATTGTCTTCGTGGTATCGGTATTTATGGTAACTTTTTTTCTTCGTGCCACGCCATCCGACTCGGAAGAAGATGCGTCTATGGCACATCCGAGTTCGGTTTTTGTTCCGTCGGTATAATTTACAACTATAGTTATTCTTGTGTTGGTGGCTGTATCGTCTGCGTATTTTGTAATGTCGGCTGAAAGGGTATATTGCCCGTGCTTTTTTATACCATAAATTTGAATCGCTCCACTTTGGATTTCATTTGTTGTAATACTTGCCACGGGACAAATGTTTTTACCCACACTCTCCACCGCAGAAACGGGAGCAGAGCGCAAGCCCTCGAAGTAGGGTTCGTAGGGGAGGGCGGTTGAGCCTTCGTTGAGCATCATATCTGCCCAAGTTGCTGTGTCCCCCTCGGAATTACTGTATTTTTCTTCGGCGTAAAGGTCGAGGATAACTGCGGGAGATGTCAAAGTAAATGTCTTACTTTGACGAGAGCCCCTTAAAAATGGCACGCTTTTTATCGACGAGTCATCCGAGTCATAGAAATATGCTCCACAATGCTCGGTATCAGTTCCCGTGGAAGTAATTAAAGCGCTGAATGTATATGTACCAGCGGGGAGAGGAGGGTCGAACGTTATGTGTTTTACTCGCGTAAAGTTCACCGTTCCCTCCTTTATAAAATTCTCACACTTCCTCGTCATGCCGCCGATCTCGGTTATCTCTGCATAGGGCAAGGCGTTTGCGGGCGCGGTCTTGGTGTAGGCTACTGAGCTGTCGGCTTCCACAGTGGTGTTCGCGTCTGACACAAGAAGTTCCCAACCACTCGCTGCACACTTATAAATCTCTCCGGTGCTTTGGTTCATATATAACAAACCAATTTTATTAATTGTATTATCGGGAGCACCAGTTCCAACAATACAAGGAATTTCCTTAGCTTCAACGCCAAGTATGTTATGATGTTTTACATAGTTCATTTAAGTTTACCTCCATTAAGTTATCGGGGTCATCGGTCAAAAGCTCGCTATCGGGGTTAAGCTCTTCGATAAGTCCGAGTGCTTTCTTTTTGAGTTCGCCAAGTGTCATATTTCGCTCCTTTCCCTCGCATATAAAAGCACCGCCCCGTTATGGGGCGATGCCTTTATATCAGTGAATTTTTTCTTGTGTGATTATTCACATTCAGGTTCGATTGTCGACTAAGACAGAATCAAGAATTTCTTCATTCGGTCTTTTTTTCTCGCTATTTCTTCTCTCTCTTGTTCCTCACGCTCAAGGTCTTCTTTGGTCTTGAACATAACTGCATTTGAAAAAATACGGGAATCAGCGTCCCCAACTTCGGTTACTTCAACCCGCAGAAAAACATCGCTGTCAATAGCGGTATAGTTCGCGCTCGTTCCTGTGACAGACTTAATAAGTCCACGGTTTGTGTAAAAGTCTATGGTACTTTGCTTGTTTACACCAACAGTCATGGTTTTCCCGCTTGTTGCAAGATTCGTAAACCGCAGACCCGTGTCTTTGAGGATGCCGTAAAACGCACCAGTTCTGTACGCTTTCAGACATTCATGTTCGGTAAATTCGGGGATGAGCAGAATGTGCGAACCGTAATAAGGTTGTACATCATCAAACCAGTCAATTACAAAAAATCCAAAACACTTTCGTCCAGTTTTTAAGATAGCATCCCAAAAAGGAAGCATCTCACGGTAAAAACCTTTGTAGTAATGCTTGTAAGTCTCGTAAGACGGATGCCCTTCGTAATTCCACTCGTACCCGTTGTTGTAAACCTCAATACCAAGCACTCGATCGTCGTAATCCAGAAGTTCACAGCATCGTGCAATTTGATTTTGTTTACTTATTGCCTCATTCCATGAGCCTTTCCACCCAACAGGATGATTGATAGTCATACCGCCACCATCAGCATATTGCAGTTGAGAAAAAATCAAATCAGCCAAATCAGTAGGGGAAATTCTGTCCCTTTCTTTATCGTCATGACCGTAACCCTCTGCAAAACTGCCAATTGCGTTATAATGACCGCCGCCGACCGTCCATATCTTTTCAGAGTTAGGACTGCCGATAACATCATTCGGAACATTTGCAAAATGCTCCGCAAGGGGATATTTAGGCGCAGACGGAGTATAATGCGAAACAGGTATATGCTTATACCCCATATCAATTGCACGGTCAAATGCTGTTTGATTTGTAAGGTGCAAGTGAGAAAATGATTTTACCTGTGCATCTGTTCCCCAATTAACATTTTGGTATGGATTATTCATGGAAATCACCTCACTCCGTACAGGTATACGTCATAATTATGGGCTTCGGTGTCATCGTTGTGAATATAAACTGAAAGTTTATCTCCTTTGGCTTCCGTCCAATCGGATACAGTTCGTACAGTATTTTTAACATCAGCCACAAACATATCACCCATAGGCGCGCCAAACGAACCCATGTTAGACACACCATAATAAAATGCCACCCTAAAGTCATGAGAGGCATCCGCTCTTACAACTACATACTGGAAAGGAAAACCCCCTATGGATATAGTATTAACAGGGCAACCGTAGCCCCCGCCGTTCACAGAAAAAGCATGACTATATGCGATTTGTGAATTTCTGTCTTTTTCCACATACGGAACAGTAGGTTTTGTGAACAGCGTCATGGTTGCTGTGACACTTCCGCTCGTGTACTTATTAACCCGTGCGCAAATAAATTGGTATTTTGTTAAATCGACAAAATAACCGCCAGCACCTGTAATCACTCTAACACTTTCACAACTTTTGTGCTTATATACCGTTGCTATTTCGTGATCTCCGCTCTTGTCGGAAAAATAACCCAAAACTATGACCTCTGCTTCAAACTCCCCATCGACCCTTATGTGTGCAAAGGTTTTCCCTTTTACATCAAACCTCATACCTGTTCTCACTTCCGACACGTTATCGAGCGAGACAACTTCTTCTGCTCCATAATCACAAATTTTTGCGTTTACAGGCTGTTCTTGAGGATTTACGTTATATGTCATTTTCATTTTACTCTACCTCCGTAGTTAATGTTTTTGTGTTTAATGTAATTTTCATAGTAGTTCCCGTTGCCAATACCCTTGTTTCGGTGATGGTATCGCCACTGTAAGCAAACGTATCTGTTCTAACCACATTTCCGTCCGCATCGGTGTGCGTTACTTTGTTCGGAGTTCCGTTCGCGTTAAAGGTAATAGTTTGCTTTGTTCCACTAATATCAGTTGTAAGACCAAAATCTTCAACAAAGATTCCTGTTTTTGATTTAACAACAAGAGACGATACAGTTGCTCTTTCGCCAGACAGTATAAAGTATTTTGCATTTTGCGGGACAGGCACAGCATAATACTTGTTCGCTTTTTTGATGCTAAATAAAGATATAAATTCCTTATTCCCATCATAAAATGCGTTGTTAGAATAAATCGCTTTATTCGATTTGATGTAAAGACAATCATGTCCTTCGCAATCTGTATAGTCGGTTCTATCCCATCCGTCATCCTTCATCGGGACGCCGTTATTCGATGTGTTTGAAGAAATATATTCGTTTTCGATGATTCTTAATGGAATTTTACCATTATGTACATCGTCAATCTCTTCCGAAAGCTGACTAAGTTCATCCGTCACCGCCTTTTGGCTCATAACCGCCGTTTCGCTGTCACCCGTGGTCTGTCGAATATCAGTATCATCAAGTATTTTTATCATCTTTAACCCTCACTTTCTGCAACATAAAGTCGTCCGTTTGTTATATAAAGTTTGTATTTTGTTCCAGTTGCGCTGTCTTGCAACAAAACGCATTCCGCAATGTTAGTCTCACCATTACTTATGATTAATACATCATCCTCGACATTGGCGGCAATATAAGGAACATTGCTATCAAGTTGGGCGAGTGCATTATCAATCTCAGGTTTGGTATAAGCATCGGTGATACCGTAACCGCTAAGAGTAGTTGATTTAGTAGCTTTGGCGTCGAGTTGAACCTGAATATTACTTGTTACATCCTGAATACGCCTATCAAGTTCTTTAAGAGCTTCCGTATTCTCCGCTACGGCATCTGGCACAACTTCAACCCAAACACCATTTTTCTTAATTTTTAATACAGGCATTTCTTTGTCCTCCTTAATCCATACTTGTATCTATCCATATAGTTTCATTACCAGTCGGAGCAGAAGAACCTATATGTACTTCTAGCTGTGCGTCGATCGCATCTTTCACTGCCTTTGAAGTGGGAATTTCAACATCACTAGAATTCAAAATAGTTGATAGCGAAGCACCCATTAAACTTTCTGCGTCTTGTGCGTTGAGTTTTACACGTCTATTATTCATATCAATATAAAAGTCGCCATCATAGGTAACATAACAATACCCTTCGTGATATGGCGTAATATCTGTGGAGATACGTGAGGTGTCTCCGTGTAAAATTTTAAATAACATATTAAAACCTCCTTGTAGATTTTAATATTGAGCTTTATATTAAAATTGAAGCGATTAGCGTCTCTGACCGTTCCTAAAGCCCAATTGATGTTTTCAAAGTTAAAAAGTTTTATATTTATAAAGAATTCATTATTTAAAATAAGGCTAGCGAGTTGCCCCGCTAGCCTATTTGTCTATTAATATTTAGTTTGAATTAAAACTCGCCCCATGTGTGAGCAGCCTCAATAAGTGCATCAACCTCAGCCTGAGTATAGGTTTCAGTCTTAGCGTATACATCAGCAGCATTTGCCTTAAGAGCAACGGCAGCCTCGTTAGAAGTCTTATATGCACTAAGGTCATCCGCTACCTTCTTAACATTTGCTTTAGTTTCGAAATCAGCAATGTCAGCAGCAACTACATAATCGTCTTCGATAGCCTTGATTCTTGCATTCTGAGCGTCATCAATTTCCTTCTGAACAGCAGTTGTGTTGTAGTTAGCAAACTTAGCATCAACACCATTAAGTGCTTCAGTTGTTGCAAGGTGGCTAATGTCCTGAATAGCAGAATCAGCAAGAGCAAGAGAAGCCTTAACACCATCATCAAGGTAATCCTTGCTAATAGAACCAGCAATAAGGTCTGCGCTAATGGACTTGTCAGCATTAACGGTAACCTTAATTCTAGCGCCCTCAACACCAGTGTAGATATCTACAAGCTGATCAAGAGGAAGAACGATGTTTTCCTTACCTGCATCAGTGTTGAAAGTAATGATAAGGTCGTCGTTGTCATCTATAGTAACAGTATTAATCATACCATCCTTGATGAAAGCAGAAGCATCGATTTCTACATCGGTACCGCCCTCAACAAGCTTAATCTTCTTGTTATCGGAATCATATACGATACCATACTTGGTGTCTGCATCGTTGTCATCGGCGTACTTCTTAGCCTCTGCAATAAAGCCATCAATCTGTGCGTTGGTGTACATTGCATCAACAACAGACTTGTCAGCCTTAAGGGCAATAGCATTAGAAAGTTCAGTCTTATCATCTCCTGTAAGCTGGACTCTTTCAATCTCCTCTATTCTCTCCACAATAGCGTCAGTAGTCGTGCTATAAACGACGCCATTAGTCAGAGCATCGATGTATTCAACAACCGTTGTAGCTTCATCATTATCGAATGTGCCTACATATTTCTCAAGAGCATCTACATCAGCCTGAGCATCTTCGCCAGCCTTCTTAGCAGCGGCAATAGCCTCATCCTTAGCATTAGCATAGCCCTGAGCCTCAGTCTTTGTAGCGTAGTCACCAGCAGCCTGCTTACCATCAAGAGCATCCTGAAGACCAGTTACATCGGCAATAGCATGCTTCTCAGGATGTGTATAAACGGTTGTCTCAACGCCGTCAATCTTAATATTGCCGTTAGTATTGGAAGCCTCAACTTTGTTAGCACCGTCAGACATAGCAGCAAGTCTAGCAATCTCAGTATCAGCAACAAGAGACTTGCCTTCTACCTTATCAACTTTCTTTGCGAGTTCTGCCTCAACCTCGGTCTTAACAGCAGCAGCCTCTGCGGTTGCCTTTACGCCAGCAAGAGCAGCATCATTGGACTCAATGTATGCGTCGATATCAGCCTGAGCATCATCTCCTGCTTTCTTTGCGGCAGCAATAGCATCGTCCTTGCCATCTGCGTAAGCCTTAGCCTGCACAAGGATACCATTGTCAGCATTGGTAATTTCAGCAATGTCATCCTCGACTGCCTTTACACGAGCATCATTAGATACCTTATAGGTCTCAAGTGCAGTATTAGCGTCAGTACCAGCCTTCTTTGCATCCTTGATAGAATTTTCAAGAGTGGTCTTATCTGCAGAAGTCAGATGGTCTGCGGCAACTGCGTCCCACTTAGCCTTGTCGCCATCAGCGATCTTTGCAAGCTCATCAGCGTTAGCGTGATTGTGCTTCTTAGCAACTGTATCAGCAAGGTCTGCTTCAGTCTGAGTATAAGTATCAAGAAGAGCCTTGTTATCGTGGCTGTGGTTACCCTCAGCAGCAGCATTAACCTTAGCCTTAAGGTCTGCATTAAGGTCGCCCTCTGCAACCTCAGACTTGTAAGCCATAGAGCCAAGACCAAGAAGAGTCTTCATCTCCTCAGCAGTAGGCTGCTTGTTAATCTGCTTCCATTCAGTACCATTCCACTTAGCAAGAATATTCTCAGCTACGCAGTAGTAAAGGCAACTCTCGTGTGCCTTTGCGGGAAGGGATGCAACATTTGCAACCTGTACAAAGTCGCCAAGACGCTTCATACCAGTGCCGGTACCAAGATAAATCGCACCTTCGTCAGTAGTGATATAAAGTGCACCATTTACGCCAGAAGCAGGGAGAGAAGCCTCTAGACCTTTAAAAAATTTAATCATATCTGCCATAATATTTTTCCTCCATTAAATAAAAATATTTTAATAATTTATTACGTTAATGATCTTTTCAATTTTCTTCTTACATTTCGCCCCAAGAGTACGACTCTTCAAGAACCTCAACAGTTTCCTTAACAGCTTCAACCTCTGTAATGATGTCATTTTCTGGACCATAATAGGATCTCGTAGTATTATGACAAGCCTCATTGCTCAAATTAATTCGAACACAGTCGGATGCAATCATCTTATTATTTGCATCATACCAATCAATCTGGTAATCCCAGCCAATAAACTTAGTTA
The DNA here is from genome assembly GCA_045119815.1 of Paludibacteraceae bacterium. Taxonomy (GTDB): domain Bacteria; phylum Bacteroidota; class Bacteroidia; order Bacteroidales; family Paludibacteraceae; genus Colicola. The sequence goes on from JBGVEC010000203.1 coordinate 37,856, forward strand.
CCGTAGACTGAGCACCATAATAAGACCAAGTATCAGCAGATTCATCGTACTTAGCAATACCTAACCAAGTGGTCTGATACTTGCGCCCATATTCATCAACCGAGAATTTAGTTAAGATCTCAGAATCAACCTGCTCTCCTATATGTTCAATGTACCCAACAGCACTCTCATTTGGTGCATATGTCTTAAACGTCATATAGTATGCATTTGCATCTCCACCTGCACCAACGGACTGCTTCTTGAACTCGGCATCTGCCGGAACCATAACACGAACCTCATGATCACGGTAGTCAACAAGTGTGCCGACGGGCGTTCCAGCAATATCGTACTTGCGTGCGACATAAGCATAAGGGATTGAATCAACAATCTTCTTATCCTCCTTGGACATAGCACCATCAGAAGTCTTAGTAGCAAGATTGAGTGCAAGAGCACCGTCTACTGCAACAAGACCATGAGTGTTTGCCGCAAGCTTGACGGAAATCTTATTGTCGATGATTGCGATACCATCGCCAGCAACATAGGTATCTACAAGACCTTTAACAGGAATGTAGAGGTTCGATGCATCCTCGTTATTGAAGACCATCTTAATATAAGGATCTCCAACCTTTGCACCCTCATAAGGCACACCATTTTCTGTTACCGTTTCAAGTGTAGCTGACTGAAGTACAAGATCTTTAGCAATATTAATGGTGTCTCCAACATAGGAAACTTCGCCATTAACACTCTTCTTCAGTTTGTAACTTGCGGAAAAGCCTTCCTCTGCGGTAAGTTGCTTCTCGATAGAGTACTCAGGTACAACTACCGTAGGTACAAACAGTCCGCCGTCAACCGCTTGCAGAGCATTGCCATCTTGTTTAGCAATAGCTACACCAATTGCTTTACCACCGTCAGCAGTATCCGCAATAGCAATAGTACCATCAATAGCAGTCAACGTACTCAAACCACCAGTTGCGATTTCCTCAATGCGCTTATAAATTTTCTTTTCAATGTCTCGTACTGCACCAACCGTAGTTACAGTTGTATACATCTCTTCCTCAGGAATAGCGTAAGCGTCTGTAACAGGGGCATAGATTGTCTGTAGCCACTCGGTTCTATCGGGTGATACCATAAAGCCACTCTTTGTTTCAGCTATAAAATATACAACGCCATCCGCAGCACAAGAACATTCGGGCAAATCTGCGCGTGTGGGAACTATACGAACGCCGTCAGACAGACATAGGTCGCCCTTGAATAACTCGCCGGTATCTTCACAAAAATACAAGGCTAGTGGGTTGTGGCTGACTAAACCATCATACTGGGCTCTAGTTCCCGAATAAAATCTTACATTTGCCATTTCATCCTCTCCTTTCTTTAATAATTTATATATAGAATAAAATCTATATCAATTATTGCATTGGCTCCCATATATATTCAGATGTAACTTCATTGTCAGTTGGGCGCCATTCATCATTGGGATTCAAGTCTGTTGATGGAATAGATGGCATATCATCTGTTACCTCTTGAAGAGTCCAAGATAAAACTTTTCTCTCATCTACCTCAGGCACATAAACCATACTTGGTCCGCAATCGCAGTCACTATCCGAAGGCGGTATAGTACCAGTGTTAGATACTTCTTCAACGGGATTTCTAACATAATTAGTTACAATATCACCGCCATGAATAGCCACACTAAAGGAAGGGGAGAAAATAACTTCTTTCGGTACAAAGCATTGATTGTGCTCATCGAGATCAATGAAATAGTTTTCTCCACGATAGCTAAAATTGGCAGTTTTGGTCGTTGCCGCATCCCAATCATCAGTTCTAAAATCAAATTCAAATTTGAGTTTGCCATAGGCATTTGAGGGAATTATGCCGGAGGTGATACGGCGGAGCCGTTGGTTGATACATGAAAATTTAATTATTAACACATCTACATCAACTCCTTTAAAGTTCGTGGTTATCCCACTTAATTTTTGCCTCTCTTGTTTCGGAGCATCTTTTCCATACAAAAACTAGTGCATCCTCTCTTTTTTCAGAGGTAAACAATATATCTAAAAAGAATTCGTCACCAAGCAACTTAAAATAACGCTGACATTGCACGGGATTAGTAAGATATATTGCATCACTAGGTTCATATGATTTGCCCGTGATTTTACTTGTAATCATTTAATATCTTCTCCTTTTGCTCAAAAAAATAGGGATACAGCAAGTAGCCGTATCCCTAAAGGTACTAAAACTACTCGTGTATTCCATTCTGTTCTTCTGTGACATCATTATTGATATCAGCTTCGACCTCAATACTCATACTCTCTTCGATAATTTGAATTTCTGGTTCAACTATCGGCTTAGACTTGACTTTCGCTTTAGTCTTAGATTTAGGTAAGGTCTTAGGAATCTCTATTTTGGAGGCCTCGTAACATTCTTTGCTACAGAAGCCTGCATCTTTATATCTAACTGGTCTAAAAACACACGCTCTGCAATATACAAAGCTTGCGCCACATTGTTTGCATACATGAGTGTACATATATACCTCCAATTTAAGAACACAAGGAGGGTTTCCCCTCCCTGTTATCTTCTATGAAAATTACGCTCTAAGAGCCTCGTCCTTAACGATAACGATGTCTACAAGCTTTCTCTCTGCATCGCAGTAAGCAGGCATTGCGGTGATTTCGAATGCGTGAGCACCGTCTCTTGCCATGCCCCACTCAGCCTCACCAGAGAGCTTACCTCTCATGAAGAGGAATGCGAAGTAGATTTCCTGAGAGCAAAGGTCACGAAGAAGAACCTCTGCGGTGATGTCAAGAAGCTCGTTCTCAGCATCAGCAAGAGCAGTGATCTGCTCACCGGCAGGAGCTTCGATGTCATAAACAACGAGATACTTAGCACCCTTAGTAGCACCAGTAAGTGCCTTGTCAGTAACGGTTACAGTGGTAGATGCAGTAGCGGTCTTGAAAGAACCATCTGCTGCAAGGTCATAAACTACGCACTCACCAACGGGAGTGTAGGTGATGTTAGCTGTACCATCGTCACCAACATTTACCATTTCGAACTTGGTAATGGTAGAACCAGTGGAGTCCTTTACTGCGCTACCAACCTGTGCAGCAAGGATAGAAGTGTTGAAGAATGCGTTAGAAGCACCGAAGGTAGCTCCACGGCCATTCTGAAGAACCATAACGACGTTGTTACGAGCGTCCATGATTTCTTCGGTTTCAGATGTAAAGTTAAGTGTAGGTTCGGTGATCTGCTCTGCCCAGAAAGCAAGCTGACCAGCCTCAATATTTTTAGCGGCGTTAGCGCCGACATAAGTACCAGCTACGCTGATAGCTCTATCAAAAGCATACTGTGCCATAATATTTTCCTCCATAAAATAAAATTTTGTATATTATATTTTTAATACCTTAAATTAAAAAGGTGCGATTATCTAACCACACCTTCGGCAATTGCCTTACCGTTATCTTTTGCATCGTCTTCTATATTACGAGTCCAATTAAGAACTGTTTTATCCATTTTCTTTGTATCTACAAATCCAGAATACATACCACCTAATGCGGCATCTGCTTGAACGATAACATTCAAGCGAGACAAATCATCCATCAATTCAAAAATTCCCATCCTCTTAATGTAATCCATCGAATATCCCTGCCGACATTTAACAGCAGAAATAATCGGACGCAAAAAAGACTCGTGGGGCTTATTCTTGGCCATTTCAGCATCTTGCCGGGCTAAACGAATCAATTGTCTACGAGTTAACTCATTGCCGGCCTTCTTGACTTGTTTCTGAAATCCGTGCATCTTGCGAATATATGTAACCAAGACCTCATAAATAATAGGACTAATAATAATAGGATTTTCGTCATTTTCCGTTCCCTCATACACCAACAGAACCTCTTCACTATTATTGACTTCGTGAGGTTTAAACTTAGTTAAATCTAAGTCACCGAGAAGTAATCGAGTGGCTTCTGGTCTTAATGATTGTGTCAACATCATAAAAAGTTCAAAATCTGAAATTTTCATATAATTTAACTTCATATCATCAAGTGCAACCATCATTGAGGAAGGAGTTGCACATAAAGTTTGTGCCATCGAAAAATATTCACTTTCCCCATACTCAACAACATCGATAATTTTAGGACACTTTAATACGATGCCATTGGCGATTTTTACATCTTCTGACATATACAATTTGAGCTCGTCTACTTGGAACTTATCCATATATTACCTCCGAGTATTATATTCATATGGATTCGTTCTCAGAGGTTTGGTAGAGTTGTCATCGATGAGTTCAAATCTCAATGTACGGGTATGGTAATCCGTATCGGTAACACCTTCTCGATTGGAGATTAGTTCCATCTGTGGTCCAAGCTTGTTGGATAGGTTGAAAATATCTCTAATCAAATAGCCCAATAAGTCATGTCGAGCCATACCATACTTGGTTTTGATATTATCTTTGTGTACAAAAATCACAAACTGAACTGTCTGAGTTTTCATAACGGGATTGGATGGCATCCTCTCGGTATCGTCCACGGTAAAGGTGATGAAGTTTTTAGATACATCTTGTGTACCCGGAATACGAAGAAAACAAAAAATGTTTTCGTATACTAAATCTTCTGGGGATTCGGGGTCAATATTAGGATTATCCAATACTTCCACTATATCCTCATCCGAATAAAGTATCTGTTCGATGAGACGCTTCTTGCGAATTATGTCATCATCAATATGCTGTATATCACGCTTCATTAAATCACCTCCACAGACTGTTCGGCCACACTGCCATCTGAACCAAATAGCTGAATGATAAGAACTTTGCCAATGAGGTTATAATTCAGAGCAACCTTCAGCTTAAGCTTGTCATTATCATATGCAATAATGTAGTTCGCTGTATCGGCGCTGATATCACCAGTTTCATCACTGATTGTCCACTTATCGACGGTCACCGTTTCATCACTGAAAGCAGGCGTGAATGTCTTAAATGAGCCACCAACCTTAATTGTTGGTTTGGTGCCAGAATAAGTGATAGCGGCGGTAGACTTAAGTTCCGTTTCGACATCTGGAATTTCAGGTTCAATTGGTGAATCATAGTAATTACAAATCATAAGTTCCTTATTATCCAAGGTCGGATTGTAAGTTTCTTGCGTGAATTTAAATTCTGTAATTCCTATAGGCGTTGAATCTTCGATTTTTGAAACGGTCCATACTATAGGTGTAGTTCGTCTTGGGTCGGTAATCATAAATCTATGATTGTACCCAATGGTAATTGTATCGTTGTTTGTAGGAAGGATAGCAGATGTAATATTATCTACGAAACCGAATCGATCGCCATCCCACGAGCCCGAGTTGTAACTTTGCTGAACTCGTTGTATACCCAAACAACTATAAATCTTACCCTCAGTAATCCACTTAAAGGTATAATTACATTCAAGAATTTGATACTGTCTAAATGACGGACGTTCATCTAAATGTTGAATCATCCACCATTTCCACTCACCATCCTCATCTTCCATATAAACATAACTGCCTATACCAATTTCTGGATGACGTTTTTCTTCACCGTGCCTAAACTGCATCCAATAAGAAGGCTCGTCCGCCTTAATATCAGAATAAGTTTTAACATTGAACTTGGTGTCAATCAACTCGTGACTTGCCGTTACTTCGGGCAAACCAGTATTAACCTTCACCACATACACTTGCCGATAATTTGGGTCTCTATCCCATGTTTGTTCAATAACCATATTAGATTGCATACGGAGTATTTCACTCATATTTTTGCCTCTATAGGTCATACGGTTTTTATAAGCCTCAAACATTGGTCTCACCGCCTTTAAGTGTATCCACTAAATTAGCGGCGTCAAGTATACATTTACGAAATTGAGATGGATTGCTTCGGGCCGTTTCCAAAGAACTTATAATTGTAAGTACTTCGGGTTGAAAACCAAATAAACGGTTTGAGCCACCTATTTGGTTTATCAGTGTTTGAATTGTCGCATCTACGAAGGGACTATTGTCCTCCCAAAGATACAGGCAATTTATTATTGCGCCATAAAAATAGCGCTTTTGTTTTTCTATTTGACTCGACGGGATGTTAGCATAACAATTTTCCATAAGAACACCCCTCAATCAAAATATTCATTATTTAAATATGTTCCACGACAGAAGAGCAATTCTGCTTGACGTTGCAAATCAGCGTCTAGCGCCCGCATTTCTGCAAGTTGATTTGCTTGAGCATAATACTTTTCTTCTTTGCCTCCAAAGACCTGGTGAGTTAAAGTAACCGACCTAATCTGAGGTGCAAGCCAACCACGAACCATATGTATGGAGAGTATTTTTTGGTCTCGTTCCGAAATATCAAAGTTGAATTGCTTCAACTCTTCATCTCTATCAGAAAAGTCATACTCACCAACTACTGGTTCTACGAGGGCATCCATTAGCCAATCATGAAGCATATTTTCCACGTCCTCCTCTGGCAAGTGAGCCAGAAGAGGATCGGTAATTTGACTTAAACATCTTGAATAAATTGTTTCATAGGAAGTCATCTAGGACACCTCCCTATATTAGTTAATCATCATCTTCAGTTCCGTACCAAGAATTTCATCGATAGCATCAATAATTCTAAGGTCATAAAGAGTTCTGTCCTGAATCATAGAGTAAGCCATATTCTGCACGGTAGTTTTCATACCAGCAGGAAGCTTCTTAAGCTGGGCAATAAACTGCTTCTGAGGTAGTTTGAAGAGTGCCTTAACATCAATATCCTGAAGGTCAGCATAAAGCTTGCCAAGCTCGGTCTTCCACTCCTCAACGATGTCCTCATCCTCGATAATAATCATAGGCTCAAAGAGATACTTGTGACGAAGTGACTTCCAAGACATAAGATCCTGGAATTCTACCTCTGCAACATCTCCCTCATTTGCCCAAGTATAAGGAGTGCGAGTCTTAGGACCAATCAAAATAAGTTCTCCAAAACGCACACTTCTACAGGGGATATATTCATTGGGTTCGTGCTTGGGTTTATTGACCTTCTTAGGCGCAGACTTTACTTCCTCTACAACCTCGGTCTCGATGATTTCTTCGGTTTCAACTGTTGATTTTTTTGCAGCCATAATAAATTTCTCCTTTTTCTCAATATGTTAATTAACAATTAGATAATTTCCCATACTCCAAAGACGGTGTTAAGAATAACGTTGATACCCATCTTGTAGAGCACTTCATATTCGTAGCTCATATCTCTGTTAACATCCTTGTCGGTAACCTGAGCAACCTGAGTCTCACCGTAGTTAACGAGCTTGATGAACTTATTTGCTACGCTAGTAGGAATAATGTAGAGTCTGTCGGTATCGAGCATATACTCAACAGATGCGCTGTTGATGCCAGCACCTCTCTTAAGACCCTGACCGATTTCTGCACAAGCGAAGCCTTCCCAGTTGCCGAGGATGCCACCGTTTGCATAGTACTCCTTCTTAACATTCTCAGGAGCCCAGTTTACATCAGCCATAGCAGTAAGAGAAGAAAGTGCAGTACGAGCACCGAAGATAGTAACCTCGGAACCAGTTGCATAAGAAATATCCTGGCAAAGCTTTACAAGAGTTGCCTTGTTAGCAGTGTCAAGTGCACCATTCTTAACCCAGTTTGCACCCAGATTCTCCTTAGCACCTCTGAGAGCAGCATAAAGAGCATCATAGAGATAACGGTTGATAGCCTCTGCTACCTTTGCAACGAATGCAGCCCAATCCTCAGCACCAGTGAGAACGCGCTCAAAATCAGAGTAAATCTTGCATTTATGTTTAACTTATATTATTCTTTCAAAATTTTCACCCAATGTAATGGCTCTCTGGTAATTGGGTGCTTACCAGCATGTCCAAGTTTGCCGCTAATGCATTGTGATATACTAGACACACATATACCATATTTGTTATATGCTTCTTTTGCTCCCCAAAACTCTTCGTTTAATTCGGGACAATATACCGCAAATGCTCTAGGATTACGCCTACCACTCGTAGCAACACTAAGCTTATGCAGCGTCTCTTCCGTTAAATTATCTCGTGAATGAGCTTTACTCAACCGATGATGATCCACTGTTTCCCAGTCAAAATTACGCCAATAATTTTGCTCGGCATCAGAAAGTAAATTCCATTCATCAAGATACATAAAATTACGATGTTTTTTACACCACGCAATCATCGTAATGTCAGCCACACCATACTCATCAGCGGCATTATGTACAGAATTATAAATATGTCCAATCTTATAGGCAATAATCATTTTGTTGGTGGTAGCGGCATCTTCTCCACCTTTAGTCAAATTATATCCAGACTCGTGTGACAAGGTGTGATACTTTGCAATATAATATTCCTCACGTTCACTAAGTATATCGGATTCGCAAATCTCTACGATATAAAACTTAAATGCATCTTCTCCATAATTATCCCACGCTCTTTGCAGATATATATTGCCGTGTTTACCACGACGCAGCTTGGAGCGATGTTCATTCCATCTCTGTTCTATATTCCTCGACAGACCTATGTATTTCTTGTGATTTTCTGTATTCTCTATACAATAAATTCCCATACTTTTTGCTCTCACCTTGTCCACCTCCTTAAAATAAATTTTAAATTATATATTTGAAAGAATAATTTTATTGGGACGCTACTCCCAGTTGAGGCATTAAACCTCCTCTCTGTTTCCAGAGAGATCAGACTATATCTTTGCCTATCACCATAGGCATGCACCACTTCGGCAGGGCTTCCCACCTACTTCCTTACGGAATAGTCGTTGAACCTTATTTATAATATTATACCTCAATCATTTTGTATTGTAAATTGACAAAATAGCTAAATAATATTATAAATCTTGGCTGCTGATTATCCATTATAACTACACTTAGGATTTAACCATATGCAATCTGTATTGTTTTTTCTACTTTCGTAGCATTCACGCTCGGCTTTACAGCCCACGTTGTAGCCAATACAGCTTTAGGATTTTCCAGCAATTCAATGCATTATATTATTCAAGCAGCTCACACTGCAAGGGAACTAAATTTAATTCCGAACCACTCACCAGCAACGGAGAAGTGTCTACCTGCTCCAAGTCTCTGACGAATCATGTTGTGATGATTACCGGAAACCTTAGATACACTAAGGATAGAGTCATCTTCAACATAGAAGTCGTTCTCGTCACCGAGAGCGAGGTTCTTGGTCTCAACGAACTGCATGAAGAAGGGGTTCTCCATCCAGCCAGTAATAATAAGTTCCTCGATAGTCTCCTCAATAAGAGTGAATACGAGATCCTTGTTTGCGCGAATTGCACGCTTGATTGCCTGAGGTCTGTCAGTAGGCTCAATACCAAGAGCAGCTCTGAACTTCTCAACAATCTTCTTATTAGCTTCCTTTGCGGAAACCTCCTTTACCTCGCCACGAGCAGCATCGGAAAGGAGCTCTCTGAAGCAAACGAGATTTTCATTATCATTCTCGAAAGCATTCTGAACAGTAGTGTTAAAAGTCATTAAACTCTTCATAATCATTTCCTCCTTTCACTTAATTACGCAGCAGTGTAGCCAGTGCCGTCAGCATAAGATACAGTTGCTCCAACAGCGGGAACAGTGCCACCAAATGCGTCAACGGATACGGTAAATACATCGTGCTTATACATAGGGTACATTCTTGCTCTGTCGCCCTCTGCATTGTAGTAGTTTGCGATATCCTGATATACCTTCAAGAAATCGTTAGGCATAGTTTCGGGATTGTGAATGAAATAACCCTCGCAGTCCTTGGTAAGCTCAAAACGAACCATAGTACGACCAGTGTTATAAACAATCTCAATTACCTTTGCCTCAAAATCACCAGCGAATGCACCAACATTGTAGTACTCGCCTGCCTTGTACTCGCCAACAGCAACGATTTCGCCGTTGTCTCTGTCTTTATCCATCTCACCAGAGAGGATATGACCTGTGCCATAAACAGCAGAAACTCTAGAGATTTCTGCGACCCAGTGCTTATTAATAAGATCCTGTGCCATAATTTTGTCCTCCTAATTAAATTTGATTTTAAATTTTTGATATTAAAAAAGAGCTTTATATTGCTCTCCATTTAATCATTTTGATGTGTATTATTAATCAAAAAGTTTGCCATAAGCTTTCTTTTTCTTTTCATTCTTCGTGTCTACACTAAAGCCAAGAACCTGTGGCTTCTTCTTACCTTCATCTTTTGCGGCGAACTCCATAGTGGACTTCATATGTGCCGCAAAAATAAGATCTGCCTGAGTGGAAATTTCCTCAACGCTGAACTTATCCATATCAGTTCTAAGCTGTGCAAATTCCTTGTTCTCGGCAAGACATTCATATTCTGCCTTGTCAAGAATCTCAGTCTTCTGAGCCTTAATAACAGACTCATCATAATTGCTCTTAAACTCTTTAAGTGTGGCATAATCTGCCTTAAGCGCATCAAGAGCATCCTTTTCTGCCTTCGAAAGCCATTCGTTGAATACTTCAACCTTGTTTTCACCTAGAGCAACATTTTCGCCATCTCTAGAATAATCCCATCTATAGAATTTACCTTCGAGACAATCCTGATAAATAAACTTATCATCATATACTTCAAGAATCCAAGCATAATAAATATTATTCTCGTCTTCTGTAGCCAACAGACTATATAGTGCGGAACGAATATCATCATGGCTCAGTTCATACTTGAGCACGAATTTCTCTTCAGGTTCAATAACTTCCTCGACGGTCTCTTCAACCACTACCTCTTCAGCCGATTCCTCAATAACAATTTCCTCAGTCTCCTCAACCACCGTCTCTTCAACGACTGTCTCGACCTCTTCCTCGACTTCTTCAAACGCTTCCTTGAAAGCAACTTCAAGTTCTTCATCAGAGAGATTTTCGTACTCAAAAGTTACTTCGTCAGCAGTCTTGCCATATTTAGCAAGCAATTCCTCAAACTTGTTCATAACTTTTTCTCCTCCTTTCTCTGAATTTGTTTTATTATTGAAACTTTCAAGCGTCATATTCAGCTTTTCAAGTGTTTCAATCAATTTGTCTTGACAATCAGCAGAAAACATACTGTTTTTCTTTTCGCTGAAGTCATCAATAGTAATTTTGCTACCTTTCATACCTTCTTGGATCTCTGTAACTCCATCTTGCTCATATCCAAGGATAGTTACACCTGAGAAACGGAATTTATCAATTGACAAATAATCTTCCTCACAGTTATAGCTTAACTCCTCAACCGCAATCTCCACCGAACACTTACAAGTTCTACGTCTTTCAAGAATCTCAGCAGCCTTAGAATAATCAGAGAAAATTGTGCCACTCACCATCAGATAGTTCTTATCTTCCTTTTCATCAAATTCAAGATAAGGCTCCTCTGTCTGAGATATTACGCCAATTGGTTGCTCAATATATTCAATATCTTCACCATCATCAATCACCTTCATATCATGAGCACGAAATTCATATTCGCCCGTGTCGGTTTTATAAATGGCTCCAAGAATAGGTCTACCTTTAAACGTGTACTTATACTTGTTCATATTCTCATCAGTAATTCCAGATTTATTTCTGTTCTTACCTGTATGACAAGATTTAAGCTTTACAGACATTAAACCGTCCGTGTTTTTATCATCTGCCTCAAACGTGCCAAAAGACTGCACCACCAAAGGAGCGCCTTGCTTTTCTGCACTAAAAGATTCAAAACGATTTTCTTTACAGAAATTATAAAGGTCATCTAATGTGTAAAATTTTCTTACCATCTGTATCATCCTCCTTTCTTCCGTAATAATATATGTAACTCCGAAAGGAGATTACAAGCTTAATTTGCTGTCGTATGCAATCTTAGACTTATCTACAGATTCAAAGGTTAAATTCTGTGAAGTTTCATTTAAAAATGTGTAGACATTGCCCATATATGAAATAAGCTTAAAGCCTAAAGCCGTCAACTTATTTGCCGTTTCAGTATCTGTCGTCTTTATAAATTTCTTCGCCATAACATCACCTCATATTACTCGGCAATCTCGGTAGCAGTTAAAGCACCAGTGTCATCTACTATCAACTTAAACTTTTTACCACCCTCAGATGTCAAAATAATATTTGTGACTGCATTATTTACATACTCTTCGGTAGCAAGCCCTGCAATACTAGGTATTGTAGGTTTATCATTCAAATCATTATAACTTCCGCTCGTAGCAACCGCCGCAAGCGTACTTGCGTTTACTTTGCCTGCAACCGCATTGTTTACATAGGTTTCGCTTGCTAGTCCAGCCGTGCTAGGAATAGTAGGTTTGTTTGTTAGGTCGTTATAACTTCCTGAGGTTGCAACCGTAGACAAAGTGGGCTTGTCAGTAATTTCAGAATAAGTATAAGATGGCTTCGTTTCCGCCTTAGCCCAAGCCGGAACTGTAGGGTCTGTTTCCGTATAAGACTGAAGTGCCGAATCAACCTTGTTTTTATATGCATTTGTAAAGTCATTAGTAGAAAGTCCTTTACCATCTACCTTATCCACCTTGTTGTGCACAGCAGTTTCAATTTCTCCCAAGGTGTTAAATGTTTCAGAAGCACCGCCAATAACGTCATCAACAGCTTCTTTCACATATGACTCCACATCCACATCTCCAACTGCAGCCTGAGCAATTGCTTTATCGGTGTACTTTTTAGCAACCGCTAGTGTAACTAAATCCATACAATCACCCCTTACAGTTTAATCCAACCAGCCTCTGTAAGCATAAATGCATTGCCGGAACTAGGGCAAAACGCCTCACTGCCAACAGACAACTTATTATGATTTTGGAGAGGTGTTTTTGTATTGTCTACTTTATTAATAGGAAGGGTAGTTACCTCGGCATCACTCTCAAGAATGATTGATGCAAAATTACTAGCAAACCCCTGTCCTCCAAATTGTTTAATTGTAGCCATAATCATTATCTCCTATAATTATTAATTATCATTCTTGCTTTGATCTCTATCCTCAAGACCTTCATCTCCAAGTTCGCTTTCTGGCTTCTCTGGAGCTCCACCCTCACTGTCAACCCCACTTTGGGTATTAGAACTAACTAGAGGATTATTCCATCTCTCCGTGCCTAACTTTAGTAATTGTCTCTCAAGGAAGTCCATACCGAAACTCTTCTGTGGATTGGCTTTCATCATTGAGGCAAGTTCCGTTTTAATCGGTAGGCCCAATCCACCGGCTTTAATATATTTTTCTATTTCATCGTTCATAAAATACGGTGAAATATCTGAATATTCAACCACCACAGTCTCGACATTATGGTTATACTTCAAATAAAACTTGAGCCACGCATTTAACTGCGTAGTTGGTCCCATAGCGTCTTCACACTCTGCTTGAAGTGCCAACTTAAAAGACTGGCTATTGGTAATCTTATTGGAATTTAAAATGATAGAACCATTTGCTTCGATCAGATTGGAATATGCTTTGCTGAGAACATTAACATCGCTCGCATCATTATCCTTAAATTCAATCACATCTAAATCCAAGGGAGAAAGTGCATATGCTACATTATCCGGTAATGCCTCATTTACCTTTCTCATAAACGATAAAGCCAAATCTAAATCAACAGCAAAGTCATCAGGGTTCTTAGAACCACTAATTGTATCAAGTTTGCCCCAAACCATCTTGTAGTTTGCGAGTGAATCAATCTCATCCTGCGCCGCCTGAAGGTCTGTTACAGAAATCACCTGCTCCATCAGTCCGGAAAGAGGAGGAATAGAATAATCTAGATTATCCGTATCTATCTTGATGCAAAATGTCTTTTCGATAGGAAGTTGTTTCCATTTAATATTGTCTCTTAAAAATTCGTTATAAAGAGTAGTAAACTCATCATCATAATACTCCAACTGGTCTTCATTGCCCCTAAAGTAAGACATGTCAAATAAGAATCCAAGTACACCATTATCAAATGAAGCGCACGATATCTTGCAATAGTCGGGGTCTAAAGGATGTATATAAAAACTTCCTTCACCCTCAGGGTCTCCATAAATATAACCATATGTCACTCCGTTCTTCCAAGCTTGAAGCATCATCTTAAAGATTTGAGATTCCATCTTCATATTGGAAACAATGTTGACAACACGTTCATATTCCTTAAGAATCGACTCTTCATCATTCTCTTCAATCATACTAACAATAGGATATGCGCTCCAAGTTTTACAATTGATTTGCCGTGCCTTAAATCTAATCATACGACGATATGTATGGGAAATTGTGTAAAGATAATTACTTAATTTCCTTAAGTTCTTATTATTGGCCTCAGTTGCGGGGTTTCTTAAATAAGACCTTAAGGTTTCTCTATTATAAGTAGTTGTTGTTCTATTTGGAATTTTTTCTGGATTAAAGAGTTGTAAAACATTCTTCAATTCGGTGGCGAACTGCTTTATCTGTTGTCTTCTTTCATCTTCTTGTAATTTTGTAATTTGTTCTTTAGTTTCCATGGCGCTCACCATCCTTTCATCCAAAAATTTTATCAATATGTTTTCCATTAGAAACTACTAATTTATCAAGTATCTGTTGTGTGGTGCCTAAATTTCTTTTTTTGTTTTTAATATGCTCAATTCGTCTTTCAGACAAATACCAGCCAAGCATAGCAAGTACATATGCTCGGTCATCGTGCATAGTGGCTTCGCTCGCACCAGTATCCGCATCTTTATGTGCTGGTAATTTAAAAGCATCTTTACCAGAATCACGTTTGGTACGGCATATATTAACTATCTCTTCTTTCATAGCATCAATCTGAACTAATGCAACTTCCTCATCAGCCGACAATTTATATAATGTTGTTTTTGCCGAATCAATCATAGATAATTGTTCTTCAAGTTGTTCTTCGTATTCATCAACACTCAAATTCTTTTTATCTAATTTTTCTCTAATAGCAAGTTCCGAACGCTCCATTAGACCTTTGTCTATTTCAAGGATATTCAAATATCCTTTATTATCATATTTTTCTGGAAAGGTAATTTTATTAGCTTCCACCATCTTAATCAAAGCTTCATACATCTCAGATTTATACTTTGATGGCTCAATTAATTTTAATTTATCAACAGCATCTGGAAAACGTCCAATATATTCTGGCGCATATTCTTTATCAATCAAGCCTCTATGTTCTTTGCCAGACTTATCAACCCAATTTTCAATCAACGAGTCTCGAACCCAGGAGTTACCTCCACCACCTGAACCTGCATCCGCTAACACAATTTCAATGTTATCATAATCAATGGTGTCTCCATTATAATTAATTAGAGCCTCTCGAATTTCTCGAATCTGGTCTTGATACATCATTGGGGTTCTTCTCCTAAGTCCTAAGTCGGCAAACGATATACAGTTCACGACATCCAGTGTGTACCCATCTTCTTCATTATATTTTAGTTCTCCAATGCCCAATATGGAATTATCCGTATTTCGTGCTGGGTCATACGCCAAGACGAATTTTCTGCGATTTGTATCATTGCACAGCACTGGAGGTCTAGTATAAGAATTGCGTACAATCAATGCTCTCTTAATAATTTGACCTATGCCACCATCTTGCGTAAACCTATTATAATACTCACGAAGAGCCTTTTCAGGATTATTACGCATTTCGGTGTCTACCGTTTCTTTGTTTAACAGAGAAGCGGGATATAATTTGCCTCTAAAAGTGGCGTTGATAACTATATCACAGTTAATATCTGCCACAAAATATCTTGGGTCTCCAAGAAACATCTTTTTACTAAAATCTCGATATTTATTATAAAACGAAGTATCGACCGAAGATGCAGATGATGCGTATAAAAGCTGATGGGGAAACTCACTAGGCAGTGCAGAAATATCAATATCACCACCAAGTTTAAAGTTACTGTTCAATGCTGTAAACGCACCAATAACATTAAATACTTCTTCTGAGAGCCATCCACCCTCATCAAAAATTACAGACTCACAACGCTTACCACGCTTCGCATCGATATTACTATTCAATGTTTTGACAAATGATCCATTATATAATGAATAAGTAAATCCCATTGGATTGTGAATGAATCCATTGGATGATGACTGAGAAATCTCAACTTCATTCTTAAAGACATCGGTTAAGCCTGTCATTGATTCGATGTTCTTCAAGGCTATATCTTCAATTTTTTTAAATGTCTCCTGTGACTGGTCTGCTGTGCCTGAACAAATATAAATTCGATAGTTATTAAACAACAAGCCTTTCATCATAGAATAAAGTGCTAACATAGTTGTTTTACCGGCAGCACGGCTCTCAAGCCATAATGCAAAAGGCTTTGTCCAAGAATTCATAAAAACATATTCCTGAGCATCAAGTAAATCAACTCCAAGAAAAATAGACATAAATTTAGTGGGATTTCTAATGCCCCACTGCTTAATTTCTGCCAAGCGTTGATATCCCTCTAATTTACGCTGAGATATATCATTTTCGGTAGGCTTAATATAAATTGAATAATTCTTAGGAATAAGTATTTCTTTAGATGGAACAATTATTTCGCTCATTTGCACCACCATCCTTATTCTTCATACAATATGGTATCTTTACTACATTGTTCAGCAATATCTATACCGTTCTCTTCAAGTAGCTTTTTCAAGTCTATATTTTCACGCAATAATAATCTTGCCTTTTCAATAGCCTCATTAGCATCTTTGTTATACTTTTCAATAGTTTTCTTTTGTTCGGTCAACATCTGCACATAATCATTTTCATCTAAATTAATTTGCTTAAGAATAGATGCGTTGCTAATATCAGCAACCTGTGCAAGTCCTGCAGCAGTTTCCGCATCAAAAATATTAACCTCGGCTTCTCTTAAATTCATTTCTTTCATAATACGAACTTTACCCGTCCATGTATTTTCGCCCTTGGTATTATTCTTATTATGCTTTAAGGAAATACAGTTTTGTTCTGCTAATTGGGAAATGGTTGCGCTCACATTTTTTTTGGCGTCCAACAATGCCTTAATCTCAGCCGAACCACCATTTTTAGCAGCACTAATCATCGCCTTGGTAATCATATCGTCTAACTTTTGTATTTGCAAAAAACCTCTGACAATGGTGATAACTGAAGATGTTCTCATTGCATCATCATTATTTCCACCCATATCCAAATATCCAACGGTTTGTGCATACAGCAAAGGCTTATCCTCTAGTTGTTCCTTTTCATAAGGATCATATCCAACTAATCGCACAACATCTCTGCGATTTCTTTCTAATTCTTCGGCTACATCAGGTGCAATATATTCATCCACCGAAGCCGTACCTTGTTTTTCATCGGAATGACTGCCGTCAAAATTACCGTCTCTCCATCGCTTTCCTTTATACTGATTTAACGAGGTAACATTTTTAATATATGATGTCCAAATATTCCTTTTCGGCTGCTTCAATGTTTCATCGTGTACTTCCTTATATGCCGAGTCCCACAAAGTCTGAATAAATGGTTTATCCAAATACATTAAAGCACTTTTTAATGAACTTTCAACCACGTCAGAATATTCACCTGTTCGAGGGTCATATCTGCGTGCAATTTTTTCCGCACAGTCTTTGCAGGGAAAAGCTACTCCGATAGACACCGCAGGGTCGGTAGAAACATAAAACGAACTTTTCTTTTTGAGTTCACCACAATGAGGGCAAACATATTCAGGTGTTGGTTCATTTGTTGTTGCCATCGATTTCTTTTTTGGTCCCATATTTTTTGCCATAGACAATCACTCCTTTCTTTAAAATTTGCCAAGAAGCAATTAGTCTAAATCCATTGCCAGCTGCTCCGGTTCTGCCTTTTTTGCTTTAATTTCATCCATAAGCTGGGACAGTCCCTGCTGGAATGCATCTGTATTTTCAAAAACAAAAATACTCTTGTCGGTATTCTCTCTATTAGGTTTGATGTCTATAACAACAAAACCCTGCTTCAATAACTTTCTGGCAATTTTTGCGTCGAAAATCAAACGACTCTTTCTAGTATCTTTTGCGTTAATTTCCATATTTCATTTCTCTCTTTCTAATTATTATTAATTCAGTCCGATGTCATACAAACATTTGACTGCTCTTTTATGATTTGTAATAAAAACACATTGCTCTGGTTCACCAGATATGCGAAGGTCAACACAATGAGTATCAGTACCAACTACACAACCACACTGCACAACCTTGACATTATGGGCACTATCCAAAGCATTATGATGACGATGACCCATAATAATACCATCTGGTTTCCGTCCGACCATTAGGGTCAAATCAGCAACAACCTTATTCACGGAGTCTTTATCACCGTGAACAATATAAAACAGCTTATTGCCACCCGTCGTAAAACTATTAATACTTGAATCAATAGGGGAATCTTGATGCACTGTTACCATATCAATATTGGCAAACATTAAATTTAAATAAAATGGAATCAGTTCATCTAGTTCCTCACCCTTAAGATGATCTTCTTTGTTTTGAGACATTCTAGAATGATTGCCGGCAACAGAGCATACCTCGATTTCAGCAAACATATCCATCTTAACAAGCTCGTGGATAAAATTACCGATATATTCTGATGCTATCTTAAGCTGCTGTACAACATTTTCATTATTTTGCAACCTCAAATTAGAATGAATTAAGCCACTTACATTATCTCCACCAAGTACCACATAGCACTTTTTGCAGAGATGAGTTCTTTGAATTTCTCTAATTTCATCCAAATATCTATGCAATCTTTCCCTTAAAATATTGATGTTAAATTGATTCCAATAATTGTCACAAACAATGCCCGCATGTAAATCACTAAGGCATATTACCATCTCATCAGTGGAAGTCATATATGTATTATGACTCGGAAAATATTCGAAAGGCACTACCGTTTCAACGAATACACGGCGCACTAAATCAACAATAGACTCCTTTCTAGCTTCCTCACGGACAGTCTTCTGGTAGTCTAATCTCTCATCTCTGAGTTTGATCTTTGCCTTTTCCAACTCTCTCTTTTGTTCGGCAAGAGTCAACATTTCCTCGTTAGTAAAATGCTCTTGGCTAAAAATGCCTTCATAAGCTGTAACAAAATTACGATATTTCTTCCGATATGCCGAAGAATCATAGTATTGTGTTTCATCTTCCCTAAATGTCTTATTTAAAAATAAAGCTATTTCAGGCCAATTCTCTGTCAATAGACCTGCATCTTTCGCTTTGCCCAAACGCCATAAACATTGGTCTTCGGTTTCATTTGGTAAATGTATTAAAATTTCATTCATAACTCTATATTCCTTTCTTCTAAACAAAAAGGGCGACCTTAGTCACCCTTCTTAGCTTCGTATTGATTTTGAATTTTAATCCTAAATTCCTCGGAAAATTTACTCTTAGGTTTGCAACAAGGAGCGCAAATGATGTCTTGCTGTGTGCGAGGGTCTTTGCGTGCTCTCTCGGGCATAATAGAACAACCAACCTTAATGCCCTGAACAAGTTGTATTAAAATTTCTTCATCGTCGGTAACCTCACCGTAACACTCTAATACCACTTCATCAAGACATTGCAATAAGGCTTTAATGTCCTTCTGCCAATAGCCACTTTTTTCCGATAATCTCTTAACCAACTGGTCTCTTGTAATTATCATTATCTTCTCTCCCTTTCTTGTATTTTTAAATAAGGGAGTCCCCGCAGGAACTCCCCCGGTCACAGGCCTCACGGGTTTCTGCAACTCGATCACTGGATGCGAGGGGAAGGATTTGAACCTTCGGCCTCCAGCTTATGAGGCTGGTGAGCTAACCAACTGCTCTACCCCGCAATATATGGAGCTGGTGACAGGAGTTGAACCTGCAACCTGCTGATTACAAATCAGCTGCTCTGCCATTGAGCCACACCAGCATATGGTAGTCGGTACGGGATTCGAACCCGTGCTACCACCGTGAAAGGGTGGTGTGTTAAACCACTTCACTAACCGACCGTATGGCGACCCTATCGGGACTTGAACCCGAACTCTTCTGCGTGACAGGCAGATGTGTTAACCGGTTACACTATAGAGCCTTATGGCGGGAGATGCAGGGCTCGAACCTACGACCTAGCGGTTAACAGCCGCTCGCTCTACCTACTGAGCTAAACTCCCTTGGTGGAAAGGGGATTTGTAAGTGCGCCTCTCCCCGTTACCGCACTGTGCATTTTCTTTCGGACATACCTATCTACTCTGTGGTTATCGCACTAACCCTTAATAAAACTCCACAAGCGTAACCGAAAAGTAGACCGGCTACTTGCTTCAACGTTTGTACACCCTCAAGTGATGTACCGCAGAATATAGTATATCTGCTTATGGTGGAGCCAGCGGGAGTCGAACCCGCGACCTCTTGCTTGCAAGGCAAGTGCTCTCCCAATTGAGCTATGACCCCATATATGAGGTGGTCGAATTTCTCCAACCACCCATTTATTTAAATTACTTCACCCGTCTCTCTATCAACAGAGACGGCTTCCTCATAATCCTCATCATATGAGAAACTAAACTTCACAGAACACTCATTGAGATCTGCAAGTACATCAGCAAGATTAAACTCACCCTTGTCCTCGACGGAAATAATAATAGTGTCTCCGTCAATATTTAAAACACCACTACCCGAAATTTTATAATTCTTATTTAACTTATCAGCCATAATCTTTTCTCCTTCGTTTAAATCATTTTGTATTGTTTATATCAGTTCATCAGCGTGGCTAGATATCCAACCACGATAATTTTTAGTTAACTCACACACTGCCGTTCTTGGGTCATTTTTAAAATGCTCCAAGTAACGCACAAATCCACTATTCTCCGGATTATGATATAAATCAATCTGACCACTATGTCCAATGACGATAACCTTACAGCTATCTGCCATACGAGTCAAAGTCTTTTTAAGTTCATCACAATAGTAGTTTTGTGTTTCATCCAAAATCACAACCTTATTTTCAAAGGTGCGCCCTCTTAAATACACATGAGTAATAGCATCAATATAACCTGTACCATTTTTTTGGTTCATAATATCATATTGATTAACCGCAGTATTGGGGTTAATGTTTAATTTAAGCAATGCCTCTATAAACGGTTCACTATATACTGCCGTCTTATCTTCAATTTCACCAGGCAAGAATCCAAGCTTCTGTTCCTGGGTAGGAGAAGATATATATACAATACCCTCGTACCTGCCATATTTCACCAACAGGTCAGCAGTCGCAGTGGCAATAAATGTTTTTCCAGTACCCGCCCTCGCATTACAAAATACAATCAATTTATCAGGACTCCAAATAGCATCTCTAAATGCAATCTGCTCGTTATCTAATTCCAAGCCATAAAACGGATGGTCTTTCAATGTCTTTGGTGCCTCAGTGCCTGGGGCATACTTTACACTATAAGGTTTTGCCATATATATCGCTCCAATCAAAGAATATTATCTATATCATCTATAATTTTATCAACTACATGATACTTAACTTGGTCTTCAGCATACAAATACCATTCTTTTGATTTATATTTATTAAGAGTCTTCATATCAATGTTTGTTCTCTCAATGATGTAATCTCTCATTGTCTTGACAAATCTCTGATAATCCTTCATCTGTGCCTCAGTCTGCTCATACGTACCACAAGTGCCACCTGACCCACTATGTGCAAGAGCCGTAGAATTCTTCAAACAAAATCTTTTATGTCCCGCCAGAAGAATTAATAAGCCCGCACTCATAGCCACACCCATATTAATGGTCCACACGGGAGTCTTACTTAAAGCAATAATATCTAACAAACTAAAGCAAGCTTGACCATCTCCGCCGTATGAATAAAGAAGAAGCTTAATTGGCTTTCTTTCTTCGGCTGGTACGTCTTTGTCCAGTTTATTAAAATACATTATCAGTTTAGAAACCTCTAAAATAGACTCGTCAACTCCATAATCAATCCAAATCACTCTGTCTTCTAAATTACGATAATATGTTAGAAGTTCAGGGGAGGGGAGTTGAAGATTCTCTAAATTTTCAGGAATCAGTAGTTTCATTAATTCATCCATAGACTATTCTCCTTTTTATTTCTGCTCAAATTTGACATAGGGAAATACTAATGTAATTCTATATCATTATAGCTTTTTGCCATTGTGAATTTTTATCAATGCCGAAAACCACTAGGTTTTTCCAATCATTTTGTTGTGTTATCATCAACACTTGGTAGTGTCTGAATTATACTTTGCAAGTTCTCTGGTTCAATATACTGATTTACTATATTGCACATATCCTCATACAATAATCGCAACTTGTTGACATCATTGTCATTAATCTTTAACTCTATCCCAAGTCGCTGTATATGATTTTTAATATCCGTCATTAGATTATAAGTTTTATGTTTAACAAACTCACATTCTTGCTTAACTCTCATACGTTCTGAATGATTGGGATGACGATGTGATTCACTAATTCGAGAATTACGACTACCATAATTAGCATTATACACCATCGTACACCATTCTAAGTTTTCAACACTATTATTCATTGTATTTTCATCCTTGTGATTAACATACAGTAAGTTATCGTAATTAGGAATAAACGCCTCTGCTACTAATCTATGTATTAAACATTTTTTGATACGTCCATGATCAGACAAACTAATTTGCAAATATCCATCAACATTTGTAGCTTTCAATATTCTATTCCTTTTAAGACTTTTAACATATCCCGTGTTGCTAACTTGATATTGGCCCTCGTAATCTTTTATATCAACCCATACTTCATCCATACATTACCCCTTATGGTTTAAATAATACTTGCGATTTCTATCACTCTTTGTCATTTTATTTCGAATTTCTCTACATTTCTCACACCTACAAGATACATTATCCTTAATTGATGTGTAATATATCTCACGACAATCAACACACGAAACGACTTTCTCATCATCTGCAATATTGCCAATCTTGACAGAACATTCTTCACAAAATCTCTTGGGATTCTTTTTAGATTGTTTCATAAGCCTTCCACAATACTCGCAACGACCATATCCCTTACCTTCGTTCTTCCACGACAAATAAACATATGCTAGTTCTAAATAATCAATTTCTTTGAGTTCAAAAGCAATCTCATCATCTGGGTTCTGAGAAACAAAGTTTACTATTTGGATTGTAGAAACTGGGTTTGTATTACGCTGTAGTACGCCAACATCATATAAATTAGCATAAAAATACTCAAAATCTATACGATTCATATTAATACGAGCCATATTTTTAACCTCGCTCAACTTAAGATAAATCATATTATTATCTTCCCCGGACACCTCATTGTGATATTTAGCAAGAGCAAGCAATACAAAGGCTATCTTCTCAAGTTTAATATCATCCAATTTAGAGATGAAATCAAGTTCAGATTTGGTAATATAGATATGGTCTACTCGTTTTAAGTCAACCTTTTTAGCACTGTTAATGGCTTTCTTTACAAACTCATAAATTTCAAAGTCTGTTATCCCAACCGTACTATTCGTCGTGATAAAATTAATAATGTCATTATAACTTTTCTTATCAGTTAAGTTTTGAATAAAATGATTATAGCGAGCTCTCTTATAAATAGTTCTTCCAATATGATCTTCCTCAAGAACGCCAGACTCAACATACGAAATCAAGTCCTTACGTTCATCAAAACAAACACCCTTAAACTTCATCTATATCACCTCCCAACGAATATTCCCTCATTGAATACCTTTTACCCTGAACCTCAAAGTCTCCGTTCTCATCAACCGTAGGATAATAAAAGACTCTTTCTTGCGCTAATCTGCTAACTAGAGTTTCTCCACAAACATTCCACAGAATCTCTTTATTGCCATTATACTTATAGCAATAATCTAAAAGCAAATCACAAAGCTGCTCCTCGTTATTGCAAACCTCACTCAAAATATCGCTAATATTATAATCCACATTCGAATAATCTTCGTCATATTCGGCATCTTGTTGGTTCAATAAAAATCCAAGAGCGCATTTTATTGCACGCTTTTGTTCTGACCTTTTGCATAACTTAACCACTCTATCTAAAAGCGCCGGACTACACTCTTCATCTCGACGCAACATCTCATACAAATCCACTTTCTGTGGGGCAAAATTAAATTGTCCATCGAAAACACTCTCGATCTCCCAACAAATCATATTACAAGTGGATTTAGAACTATCTAATTGAAGGCTATGAAGAAATCTCTCTACAAAAATTCTTTGTTCGTCGGGAAGAACTTCCTTGTTTTCATATGCCTTTAACATATCATCAAGTTCCATTCTGAACTTTTGACGAGCATTTGTGACAGCTCTATTAGTTGTTTCTCTATACTCCTTCATCAAAGAAGAATAATTATATCCAAAAAAGTATGGTTTTTTATGAGCACATATCTTCTCATAAAATCTCATCTTCTCGTTGTACTCATCTGTATATTCATCGTTCTGCCGACATTCGCTCAATATGTACCAAGACTTCTGCATAGGATATGTTTTAATGCCCTTGGCCTTATCAATTTCTGCCTGCTGAACAGCTTGCATACATTGAGTTCGATACTTAAGAACTTTATATTCTTCATCGTCCTCAGAATAATTTGCCATCAAGGACGTCATAGACGTACAACGGTTGGTAATTTGCCCAATCTTTGAACCAAATCCATTCAGATTAGATTGAATTAAATTTTCTTCTGTGATAATTTCTTTTTTAGCATTATGCTGAATGCATCTCAAGGCAGGCAGATTAGTTTGTCTCCGCATCAGCACCTCATTATCTGTGGTGAAGAGCAGGTCACCATCATAATCAAAACCGTTCAGTGCCGCTGGCATAGTGTCCCACGCATTAACAATGGCAATACTCTCCATATATTGAAACCATTCTTGTGCCCTATCATCATAACAAATCTTCTGTCGTACAATAGAATGCTCATTACTCATTGGCGCACGATAACATAATACTTCACTGACATTGCGCTCAAGCCAAAACTTACTATATATTTCTCCTGATTTTAACAAACCTGTAACTGGCAATCCAAACATACTTTGTGCCAATGCATACAAGTCTCCACTCAGAATCTGAAAATTGCCCCGCACATCTAGCACTCCAATTTTAGCATCAGTGATACGACGCTTAATCATACGATGCACTCTATTGACAATATAATCATCACCAATTAAATCTGGTCGCAACATAATAGCACGAGCGACCACATCGGTATACATCACATTATCATCATTGAGCTTACTACCACATAAGTACACCAACGTTTTGCGATAATCACCGCCCAAAATGCTAGAAATTTCATCTACGGTTGGTTTAACTAAATCCTTAACATCCTCGTGCGTCAGTTTTAGCGGGGCAATAAATTGATAATTTAACTGACGCACCTCATCCATCTCTTCATAATTTGCCGCTGTTTTAGCTACACGAAAAGTATATTTATTTTCTAAGCACGAGGTGTAATAATGCTCCCACGAATCATAGCTCTTCCACAGTTTTAGCTGTGATTCCGTAATGATTAATTGTGCATCACGAATATCTCTTTTCGTACCCCAAACATCCTCAATGAAATATCGATCAGGATTTTCAGCAGAGGCACCGTTCACAACTTCAGCAAACTTAACTATATCAAAAGGGAACACCATACCTTTTGTGAAGGCGTTTCTCAAATTGCATCCACACAACGGTCTATCATAATTGCCGGTCAATTCTCCACTCCATCTCTTGGCGAGTTCGACCGTCATTATGCCACAACCATCGTTGGCATTATTCTCAAATTCCTGATCCTTCTTTAATTCAACAATAGGTTCACAGGGATAATTACTATCATCGACATCTATAAAATCAGCCGTAAACTTTGTTATTACATCTCGAACAACAATAGTGCCCCCAGGAATCTTTGCATTTTCATCAGATGGCCAACTCACCACATTCGACCCAGAAGCAGCCAACGCTTCATATGCCGAATATTTTGCCGGCACTAATGGGACATCTGGATTATGATTATTAAACAAGCGCTTTTTTAGTTCACTATGTATACGCTCACTAACATACACAACGGTGGACATTTTAACTCCACCGACAGTACACAGTAGGCGCTTATACTTGATTCCATTAATACTAAACCCCTTATTGGCTCTAGCATAATGAGTATTGTTTTTCATTACAACACTGACATAATCTTCTCTAAACTGCAATTTATACAACTCTTTATAAAGTTGTGCAATTTTAGTCCTATTTTCAGCATTTAATTCTTGCTTTTTTAAAAATTTAATCTGTCGCTTTACATCTCTCGCTTTGACGTCATAATCCTGTGTTCCGTTTATCTCATTAATCCATGATAGGATTTGTGAATCTGCCAAAGCAACTACGACACCGTCCATCTTCCGTGCCTGCTCTAGAGGTAATTTTAAGTCCCAATGTTTTAGCTCAAGCAATGATGAATCTAGTTTATATATATACTGCTGTAATTTCTGTTGCTTGCTCATACTCATCACCACCTCGGTCTAATTAAATATTTCTACTACTTTTCTTCTCTATAAGCCTTAAACCAAGACAGAAAAGTGGGATTAAAAACCATGCTCCGTACATATTCACACCTCCTTAATCATTTTGAATTGTAAGTATTATAATATACAAATAAGCAAATGTCAATATATACAGAACATTGTTTTCAAATTATTTACAATTACTCATCATCTGAGCGTAAGTTCCCAAGCTGCTTTTCCGACATCTTCTTTGCCTCAACGCTACGAATGGTGATAGCACGTGCCGGTGCTGTGAGTACATACCCAGCCGTTGTCCCATCCTCATACTCATACTTGGTTAAAGGCTCCCATCCTTGCTTCAATGCCTTGTTATAATGTGACATAACCACCGAGTCCATAATCCATCTCTTGTCAACATAATCATAATGCAATAAAGTTTCTTTTTCTTCGTTGGTTAAATGGGTTCGAATCTTAATTATTTCTATGCTCATAGCCACTCATCCTCCAAAACTATAACATTGCACTCTCTGGTATGTGCCGTACAGCGATCAATACCAATAATACCTTCTGCATAACAAGGCTCCCAAATAGTATCTTCAAATTCATCCTTGCAATGGCCGAGCATCTTATGTCCTGCCGAACAATGCCAATGACCAAATACTATTGTTTTGCCGGTTTGATTAAGTCCGAGCCAATGCATATCAAACGGGTTGCCCCACATTGCTTCTTCCCACTCTGCATCATTGGCATTACGCCAATCTTCTCTGTAAATGTGAGTTTTACCAACTCGATACCAAGGTTTGCTTGCTCCCTTATCATAATGAACATCAGTAGGAATCCAACTATGTACAAAGATATAATTTTTAGTCTCAA
This sequence comes from Paludibacteraceae bacterium, assembly GCA_045119815.1. Lineage (GTDB taxonomy): Bacteria > Bacteroidota > Bacteroidia > Bacteroidales > Paludibacteraceae > Colicola. Next base: position 65,105 of record JBGVEC010000203.1, read on the forward strand.
AGTAATTGACTAGTAAAGCACGATAAGCAGCCGTTCTGTTCCAAGTTCTTTGGCAACACGTGTCAAATGGGTAGCCTTCACCAGCTCCACCTAAATCATTAATAGTTTTTTCGGTACCATTTGAGACATCATGCCACTCTGCCCACTCTCGCATACAGCAATCTTCAAGCAAGAGGTCGTGATTGCCCTTAACGAGAATTTTTCTTTCTAGCTGCATCAAAAATGCCAGCACCTCATAGCTTTCACCGCCACGGTCAAAAGCATCACCACAAACGACTAGCCAATGGTCTTCATTGTTGGGGTCAAATCCCTTTTCATCAAGTGCCTTCTTAAGTGGAGTATAAAAACTATGTATGTCTGAACAGACAAAAAACTTAGGCATTCTCTTCATCCTTCTTTCTAAATGTGTTCTCAACATAATCTCGATCCTGAGTAAAAATAGGTATCTCTGTATCAAGCATCCAATTGCCATCTACCCTACGGCAGCACACACCACGCTTAAACTCTGTCGGCATATCATTAAAATTGATGCCCTTCTGAAGCATCAGCATGTCCTGAATATCGTTACAAGACTTGCCCTGAAGCTCCTTGTGTGAGAAGTTGCACTGACCAAGCATCTGAATAGCATTGCGAGTGGCATCCTGCTGGCGCCAAATAAAACAGTTAGTCACTTCTTCGACGGGAATGTTGAAGCAACGAGAGTCGAACATAGCACAATCTAACTTCTTAAAAAGAGTTTTGGCATATTCAAGTTGATTATCTAGGTCAACGGCATTAAAATTCTCTCTAAGATACTTATTAAAGGCCATCGTTGCCATACTTGCCGACACACTACACATCTTCTGAACATTATTATCAAACCACGCATCCGTGGTAAGAGTATCATAGTCGGTAAGAAGTAGGGTTATCTCGTCCGACTGAGTATAGCCGAGCTTGCAACCCTGAATATTCTCACAGAGATACTTCATTGTTGCATTCATCGTATTGTGAAAAATTTCATCGTATGGCTTCTTCAAACCTCTTGTAAAAGTGTGGAATGCTTTGCCGTCGAGTCGAATAATTACGGGCATCCGGCGCACCAAATAAGTTTTGGCACGGTTCTCATAATTTTCTTTCATACGGTCGCCAAGGGAATCATTTTTATTACTCATAGCTTCTCTCCTTAAACATTTTAACTGTACTATTCACAACTCTGCGTCTTTTGCGTAAATAGCGCAATAATTTCTTGCCATCCTTAGTTTCTTGGACTTCGGCATATTCAATTTCAAGTCTCAATGCATCTTCAAGCTCATTTTGAATATCCTGTATTTTTCTTAAAGCTTCCATTTGTCCGTCTTGCCCTTCGTTTCGTCGTATGCTACATAAATAGCCCATCCGATAAGGATTAACAGCGCAAGAATTAAATCAATCCAAAGTGGAGCGAGCACCCAGATCCACTTCCAATCAATTACTCCAACTAGCTTAAGTACCACAAATACAATTGTAAGTACGCTAGCAAGTCCAAGACCGCCACCTGATGTATTATTGTTATTATTCATCTCAGTTCTCTCCAATCCACTTCTTAAACTCATTCCAATAACTGCCCGTGTTGCCGAAGTATTTCTTGGCAATAGCCATAGCCAGTCCCTTTTCCTTGTCATAAGCCTCACCTTCGGCCTTGACTACCGTCTTAGTACCGTCCTCCCAAAAGACAACGGTAACAGGATTATAAAATCCAACCTTCTTAATCATTACTATATCCTCCTCAAGTAATTCTTTATAAACTTCTTCGATCAAATCTTCATCGACCCATGAACCAAGATCACCATCTGCACACGGTGGGTAGATTGGTCCTCTAGGGCCACCACGAACACCACCGTCGCAGTCATAACTCCTATAACGACAAATATCACATAAACGCTCACGTTGCTCTATGTAATTGAACATATAATCAATAGCTGCCATATTATCACCACAACAGATTGCCACTTGCCTGATATAAGAGTTTGATTTTTGGGAATCCTATCTTCAGCATCTGCTTCAGTTCAGCCACATAGCCTTTACACAAGGCATTAGTATTCGCTTTGGCAACATACTCACAGAGATAACAATTATCCTCGGATTCACCGAGCAATACATCGACACTGTGCTCATTTGCCCATTGAATAATACTCTTCACATATCGTTCTTTCTTGGCCTCGTACTCATTGAGGTCTCCAATGTTCTGGTCGAGTTCAAATGTTCCTTTAATAAACTTCTTCATACCGTTTTCTCCTTTGTTTCAAATAAATAAGTTAATTCTCTAGGCTGATATGTCCGAGTTTCAAGCTTGGCGATCTTTTCTTCGATATTTGCAATATCGTCTATTACCATTCTGTCTCTAACAACATTAATAATCTGTATCTCATCCTTAATCTTACGACGCTCCAAAAGAACATCCTGCAGAAGCTTGTATGCCTTATATCCATCACAAGCATTCAATTTGCCGGCATTAAACTCGATATAATGCTCAATATCGGTCTTCTGACAATCATACTTAGACTCTTGCTCTACGAGAGCCTGATGTCTGCAATTCAACTTAGAGACAGCGTCGGAAAGAATGGATATGATGTATTTAGAAGACCCCAATTCCATCGGCTCACTTGGAGTTTCCTCGATTCTCTTAGGCTCAACCTCCGGACTAGTGATTTGCAAAGACACAGCCTTGACCTCTACACCCTTACTCTTAATCAGCTTGGATAGATTAGACCTATATACCGAATCAGCGGCAGGCCTAGACTCAAATATCAATGCCTTGGCTCGATCGGTAGTGAGCGAATATGAGTTGGTCTTATCTTTACATACCCACAGAGTCTTATTGGCATCGGTAATTGCATATGCGTTCATAGTGAATTCTCCTTAATCATTCTGTAGTGTAATTATATTAACATAGTTGAGAATAATTGTCAATAGATATAAAATGTTATTTACAATTTGTTAACATTTAATCCTTAAGTAATTCTCGATTTAAGGATGTTAAGGTGACGGAGGATAAGTTGGTAGGGAATGGGTGGGTGAAATCGAGTTTTGCCTAAGTAGTTGTGGGTTTTTGGGGTAAAATGGGCGATTATTTGATTTCAAAGGACTCAAAGTCGGTCCAGTCGCAATAAACATACTCGTCTTCCCATTCTTTGCAAGCACATCGAGCATCATCCGGGCTATAATAAACACCAATGATGACTACATGCTTATCAAAATGATGTGCATATGCAACATATACTGTATTCTCCATAATCAATTCTCCTTCTTGACTCTAACTACAAAATCATCCGGCTCTTCATCCGTTATGTCACCCCAACAATACCAATAATAGCCGTTATGTACACGAATCGTGCCCAGTGTAGACCCATCATCCAAATTTTCAACTTCCCACACAGGATCTACCCAGGCAACTTCTTTACCATTCTTAAACCATACTGCTTCAAGTAACATAATCAATTCTCCTTTTCTGTGGGCGGTGCGGGAAGGGGCATCCAGTGGGTGACTTTTTTCGTCATTTTCCGTGTGCTACGCATTGATGTTATGATATTCCAATACGACTTGTAATAGGGAGACTCTACCTTTTGGTAAAATCCAACGAACATATATCCATCGCACGGCGTATATCCAACAACCATTTGCTGACTATGGGGCAACCTATCCTTGACACTAATCCACTCATACGGATTAACCGTGGGGCAAGTGTCAATTAAATCACCCTCAGTCCGGATATCTACTTTACCAGAAATAACATCATCATGCAATTGCTTAAGTTGTTCAGCATCAATTAGTCTCATTGTCGTTCTCCTTATATATCAAACTCTTTGCCGCAATTCAAGCATCTGCAATGAGTTGTTGACTGATTCATATCTGGATTAATATTTACACCATCTTTATAGATAGGCGGATAATATACGGCAGTTGATGTGCTAAACATTTCGGTGTAGTAGCTTGCGCCACAATGAGGACACTTTGCATTACCTTTGATGGATGCTCCGTGTACCATATTATCGATGCAACAATCATCTGTACTTAGACCAGTCACAAAAATAGATGACTCAATATCTCCTCCACACGAAACGAAATTGCCATCTGCAACATCCATCAGATATGTATCGTTTAAAAAATCAATCATCTCATTAATCTTATCAATGATGGTATGGACACCAACATTGTCATCAAGTCTTTTAATCATAATCAATTCTCCTTTGCTTCAAATATTTCACATAGTCCACGTTCAGGTTGGCTCTTTAATTGTTCACAAATAGCCCTATTAAACCACTCTGTCAAGTATTGGATAAACATTTCTCTAAGTTCTACAATATCTGTCGTGTTGTATATAGTTAAAGTTTCGGGGTGTTCGATGTTAATACAATAAATCTCTTGCTGAGGATCGTAAATAATTTTCATTCTCTTGTCTCCTTATATTCTTGTATTGGACAATCCACCGGGCGCTCCACAAGGCATCCGTAGTGACTACCTCCGAAAGGACAGTAATGACGTATACCATCTCCAAACCAAGCCTCATCATCTTCGTACCAGGTATCTTCGTAGAAAGGGCACTCACCACAGTGCTTAGGTATCTCGCGCAGGATGATTTTGATGCAGCCTTCTCCGTGTCCCTCACCAAACATAACTCGCGGAGCAGAAGGTGCGTTTTTGAAGTTGGCTATATACATTCTGTAAAGTTCGATGTCTTCCTTGTCGGGGAGAGGGATGCCGGTGCGCTTAGAGATGGCGGTTGCAAATTCAATTTGTTTGGGTGTTGCGGGTATCATAGTCAATTTCCCTTTCAATAAGTTCGAGTTCGTCATCATAATAGTAGCCGGATTTCGAAGCATCTTGATTAAGCCACTCGTTAAAATCATCAATCTCACACTCTTCTATAATTTTGCCAGTACTTCCAGCATGAGAACCACAGTTCCAAGCCGTACAGTAGAGGTCATCGAGGAGTTCGGCAAGGCGGGTAGGGTTGTTGGTGGCGAGGTATTTGATTATTTCTAGGTTAGTCATCTTCTTGTCTCCAATCCATAAGTATCATTTGGGTCAAGCGAAGGCAGTTTACCAGCTTTAATTGTTTCTATAACTTCTTGTGCACGACTTTGTGGCATAGCCCAATCCTCAAGTATTCCAGACTTTGCTCTTAGCCCTCTTTGAGGCTTATTGTCATCACTACACCCAATCTTCTTATCGCACTTCTTATCCCACTTGGTGCACCAGCCACAGGGTGTTTCGTAGGTACATGACTTCTTTACACTAGCCGGAGGAACATAATTTGGATTTGGTTTCACTGCGTTAGATCCGCTTGTTGGAGGTGGAGGTGGAGAAGTGGGCTTTCTCAATTCAGGTGTTTGGACGCCTGTTTTCTTATTCTTGCGTTTAAACATTGTTTTAGTTCTCCTTACAATCATCACATCTTATTTTGTGGCAGCCACAGCATCTCTGCTCGAACTCCTCTTTTGAGTAACAATGAAACGGAACGGCTTCGCCACAGTGGATGCACTTCCAATGAGGCTCGCAGCCCCGATACATTAAGTTGTCTGCTCTAATTGCTTTGTGTTTCATTGTTGCACTCCTTTGCTGGCAGCATTGAAATAATATAACACCAAGGCACGAGTACATACGAGCCATCATCAGCAATAAAATGTACTTGACCCGCACCCATTCCGTTTATGTTGACAAGTTTAAGATGTTTATAAACCTTCTTGGGCAAATATAGTAATGTGTGTATAGAAAACTGGTTATCCTCAAGTCGTGTAGTAATCTGAACATCATAGTACTTATTTATTATGCCGTCACACATTTGTTGATGTTCGTGCATTTCTTCTTTGGTCATCGTTATTCTCCTCATATACAAGTTCATAGTATTCGTTTTCAATTGTATCATCGATCTCGACGGGGATGCCGGTGAAGTTTGTATAATACCCTCTGGGTGAGTTGTCCTTCTCGTGAATTACATCCTCTGTAAATTTAGCGGCGAGGTAATTATAGAAGTTATGGGTTACTTTGATTTTTTTTGGTACAGTGTTTGGACGAGTAGAGACATAGAGCATTGCCATCTCGAAGTCTTCACGAGTAAATTCTGGTATTTTCATCATTGGTCTCCTTCGGGTATGTAATCTCTTCATATGGACCACAAAGCAAGTCGTATAGTGCTCGTTTACAACAATACAAAGCAGGCCCTTCCGGATCTCTATATTTGTCTACCAAATCAATGTAAGTATTTGTATATATGTTGTCTCTCGAAAATGTGATTTTTAACACATCACCTCGGCCAAGCAGTTCGTCTGCACTGATAGTGGTAGAGATACCGTCGTAGATGGCGGCTTTGACGATGAGGTCTTGGACACTTTTAAATTCTTTCATCTTGGTTCTCCTTCGTAGGGTTTTGGAAATTTTACACAGGCGACTATCTTGCCGCTATTTAGTCCGCTCCAATAAAAGTTTTCCTTGGGGTATTCACATCGAGAGAGGGGCATAACCCAACGTTTACCGTATTCTTCAATGGTACAGAGGTACCAGCCTTCAGATTTGGGTTCGGTGTTTTTGTTCCAGGTCATAGTTTAGTTCTCCTTTTAATAAGATCCGTAATAGTCTGTCACGACTTTAACATAGTCTAATCCATCAAACGAAGTTTTGCCGTCTCCAATTTTAGCATATGGTTGTTCTCTGGAGACTTCATCATCGATTAATATCTCGCCAGGCATTCCAATATAACTCCTTGGTGCATCGGTTGGAATATGTGTGCCTCTCATACCATACTGCATTTCAAACACAGTGGTTAATGGCAATCCATAAGCATAGCCTGTCTGACTTTTCTTAAATTTAATTTCCATCATTAGTTCTCCTTTAAAAATTCATTGGGCAAGCGGTGATGCCACGCTCTTTGAGGCATTGGATGGTTTGGTCGGCTGGCAGATGTTTGATTATCCATTCAAGCGTGACATTTTTCCATTCCTCGTATTCTATCTTATAAGACATTGAAATGAAATTCCTATAAGTAACATCATCGTATGCATCCCTATATCTAATTTTAATTGCTGGCCATATCATACGACACAAACAAAGACTAGACTCATAAACACCATCCAACCTGTTATTATGTACATAATCATAAGCCTCGTAAAAAGACGCATTACACAAAATATGTTGTGTTTCTGGTGGCTCGTCAAATACTTTGTGCTCTATAGGAGACAAACCACTCCATAAAACTTCTCGCCAGTCAGCACCGTCAATGGAGACATAGTTGTGTACTTTGTAGATTTTTAGCATGGGTGGTTCTCCTTATCTAAAAGTTTCGTATGATGTGTAAGACCTGTCGCCTGAATTATGTATAATAAGTCGTTCAATGTAGTTATCAAACAAAGTAATATGATATCCTTTACTTGAGATAAAACGTTGGAGCAAATCAATCTGAGATTTTAGGTAACGAATTTCGGAACGCTCTTTGGTTTCAATCTGTCCGACTCCATATCCGCATGGCAAGCTCATATCGTATGTAACGTCGATGGCATAGACTAGTTCTTCAACTTGTTCATCGGTTAGTTTGATATTGTTGTCACCAGCCCACTCTTCGATCGTGATTTTTATTCTTTCGTTACACATCTTTAGTTCTCCTTCTTATCTTTAAAGAATGTTTCTGCGTCAAACCACTTATCCTTAAGAATATTACCGATAATCTTAACTTGGTCGCCCCATCCTTTGGTGGCGACACGGACATATTTGCCCTTTAAGTCTTGGAATTTTTCGACACCAACAGTGTCCATAATTCTCATTAAGTATTCCATACCAGCAGCACTGCCGTCAAAGAAGTCATCGTCTGCGCCAAGATAACCCTTGCCAAGACAATAACCGCCATACACAACACCCCAGCCACCGCCTTGAAGTGTCATTGCCAAAGTGAAACATCCGTGGTCGGCCATACTGAGGTCTACATTTTCGATAAGTGCGTTTTCAATTGAGTAACCGAATTCTGTTAATTTGTCGTAAGTGTAATTTATCATTCTGTTAGTTCTCCTTAAAATATTTCTCGTATTCTTCCTTGGGACAGTGGATGTAGTTTAAGGGATGCTCATCATACCACTCGCCGATGTCGGCTGCGTCAATTTGTATGTGGTCAAGGTTGAGGTCGTGCTGGGTGAGGTATCTGAGGTGATCCTCAAGCATATCTGCTGTTGGATATTCGTCGTTGCAGTCTACGGTGTAGGTTGTGACTTTCAATAGTTTAGCCATTGCGTTCCTCCTGTCCATAAGGTTCTTTATTTAAATAATCTACCAATCTCTGTGCACATTCGGGTGTTGTCCACGAAAAGTCAAGATTGTCGGTTGTAAAGGTATCTACCTCGACACCATCTGGCTTCCCATAACCTATGCCAATAGGATTGCAACACCAATCATAATATGTCCAGCACCACTCATCATCTGCGATGCCGGTGTTGACTTTGGAACCCACAGCTTCGGAAATGGCATTGGAGCGGAATGGGTGGGGTTCATAGATGGCGCAGAGGCAACCGTCATTAGTGATTACTTTAGCGTAAGGCTTGTATTTCATCATTCTCTCTCCTTTACTATATAAATCTTGCCTTCTTGGTCAAGGATTTCGTATTTGTCTAGGAATTCGTTCATTGAGACGGAGTCGTCGATGGTGACTTTGTATTCAGTGTAGCTATATTCTTTTAGGTAATTAGTATCATCAATCATACCCAAAGCCAAAAATGTTATAAAACAAATAATAAAGCCAATGCCATTAATCAAACCAGCGGTATTGGTTTCACTATGATGCATCCCAATAAAAAAAATAATTCCTCCTATAAATGCAAGAATGACAATCCAGGACACCCATGTCTGAGTAGTACATACTGCATATTCGTGTAAAATTTCTACGCCGTTCATTTGTTATTCTCCTTTCGACCGTATCTTCCAAGTGTAATTAATTTTAAGAACCTATATTTCTTGCAAGTTCCGTGATATGCCTTGCATACATAATTGGTACAATTGTTGCAAATCATTGTTTTAGCTCCTTCCTACAATCAGGGCAGTAATCTTTATTACCTTCGGCAACGTGAAGCCAGCCAGCTGCTTTTGCTTGTTCGAGGGCTTCGTTGTGACTGTCGGCATACGGACTGTGCTTGCCACAGCCATCACAGACTCGATAGCTTTTATACTTGGTTTCTAAGTCACCCATAAATAGGGCGGCAAATAGAGCGATCCACCATTTACTAAATATAATTGCGAGGGCGGTCCAGCATATGATGGTGATGCTGTTTTTAATTACCCAGGCCCATATTAAGGTTTTGTTCATTTTGTTGTCTCCTTATTATCTTCTAACCATTTGAGTAGTTTCTGTTTGCACTCTTCGCACAATTCATAATCAGCCGTTCCGTTATAATAAAAGTCGATCCATATCTTTGCCGAAGGGTTGCATTTTAGTATCTTATTACATTTATCACATATTCTTGCTTGGCTCATTTATCTTATCTCCTTCCTACTGTACAAAGTTTCCACAATATCCGACCAAGCTTGTACAACCAATATCCAACTGCGAATGGCAGAAATATTAAATGGTAGGCAAGCATAATAATAAAGCAGCCGAAATAGTTTACCCTACGTTTTCTATAAATTATAATTGGGTTGAAGAGTTCTGGAAGCTCGTCCCACCACTCGCCTTCGAGGCAATGGTACAATAAGAAAAAATTTGAAACCATATATATTGATGCAATGATACAGAATATGAATCTCCAAAAAGTCATTACTTTATCTCCTTCCAACCATTTCGCTCAATAATCCGTCGCATATTCTGCACGCCGACAGGGTTCTGTGAGTGGATACGAATAGGGTAGTTGCGACCAGTTTCTTCGAGCCAATCAAGAAGGCGAATGTAGTCGCCGCCATCGTAAGCATAGTCACCAGCGTCATGGTCAATGTCGATTAGTTCAATTTCATAAATGGTATACTCATCATTAAAATTATTATTAAAATCTTTAGCGACTGTGTTATGAGCCTCAATCCTGATTAAGAGGAACTTGGCTTCATTAACACTCTTGCACCAAACGTAACCCTCGGGTGCAGGTCTTACATCATCAATCCAAAGTTTCATTAAATATCATCCTCACTATTCTCTAATGCTCGTTGTACAGTTCGGATAGAGCAGCCCATTTCTTCTGCAATGTCCTGATGAGTCATACCAGAGTTGCGCAATGCACGAATTACTTCTGGGTCATGCTGTGTAGGACGTCCACCTTGCCTACCACCCTTAACAGATGCCGCATAACGAGACTGGGTACTTTGCATTAAGTCGGAGCATACTGCGTCCACTTTTCGTATGATGGTTTGATCTGTGGTCTTGCATTCTCCACGCAGTCCGTATTGGATGATGGCTCTAGCCACGGCATTGACATAATTGATGTCTCGGTCTTCTTCTAGGGTTTCTAGGTATCTTTCCCAGCTATCAAAGAATATGAAACTCTTTTTTGTGTTCTCCATTGATATTCCTCCTTCAATCATTTTGCTTTGTGGACATATGTTATCATAAGTTATGTCATATGTCAAGTGGTTTTGACCATCGTTTACAATTTGTTTACAATTAGACTGGACAAAACTGTTTGAGGGTTATGACTAGCAGTTATGTCTAGTTGAGGTGCAGGAAAACATTGGCGGACAAAACCTTGACAAAACCCAAAGTGGTCATATGACAAAACCTTTATTAGTATTAGTATGTATATGTATATTAGTATAATATATTATGTAAACATAATATTCTTCGGAATTATGTCCTAGCGGAGCATAATCCGAGGGCAGGAGCGTAAGCAATAGGGGTTGGGGACTTGGATAAGATAAGGTACTGGGACTTGGGCTTACGCTTAGGTATTGGAACTTAATTTTTTTCTATATAGACCTGGGTATAGGAATAGGGGTATTGGATCCTAGATTAGTTAAAAGTACCCCCGGTAATGGTTTAGGTGTAGGTTTTCCTTGGGAAAGTGGGGAATAGGGATTGGAAAGTGGGGTGTAGGTGGGGATAGAGTGGGGATTTAGGATTTGGGTAGGAAAAGCTTGTGGGGATAAGGTGTGGTGGAAAATGGGGAGTTGGGATTCTAGGTGGGGAATTGTAAACGGATACAAGGGTAGGTTTTGCTTGAGGTGGGGCGATTGTGGGGATTTTGGGTTTGGTTTTGGGTGGATAGTGGGTTTTTGCTGGGGGTTGATAGGATTGGTGGTGGAGAAGGGGTGTTTTATTATTATATAAAGGATGGAAGTGGGGGATCAGGGGATTGGGGAATGCTTATTTTCAAGTCAGTGTCTCAAAAGACTACCTAAACCCGGGTTTCCGTGGTTGGCTGTTGCCGTTGGTTTTTTCTACCCCTCTATGCCCTTGAAAACTTGATAAAATAGGGATTTTATACACTTTTTATTTGTATAAAAAATTGTAATTTTAAGTCGAAAAATTGTTATACTTTTTGTATTGATTTTCAGGTTTTTATATGGTATAATAAGGTGTAACCGAAAATAAATCAATCGTGTTGACACGATACAAATTGATTGAGGTTGCAACGGTCATTCAAAAAGTAAATTTCAAGTGTGCTGACTTGTTGACAAGTCAACAATACTTGCAAATTTTTATAAAAAAGTTACCGATTTTTAAGAAAAATCTTGCAAAATATCGAGGGACAAGTCTACCCCAAAGTAAGATTTTTGTTAAAAGTCGGCAACGGCTAAAAATTAAGGAGGTAATTTGCAATGACAAATTACATTGAAACCATCAAAAATGCAACTAATATTGAGGAGGTTAAGCAGATTGTCGAAAATATTAATTCTGATATTTTAGACAATAACGAGGTTGATGTTAACTATGTTAATATCAAAAATGCTCTTGATGCTATCAACGAGGACAACAAAAACAGCTTTACAAATGCTTTTTGTTATGCTCTTGATATCAACAGAAAAACAGCTTTTAATATGCTGTTAAGCAAGCCTTATTACAATACCCACAGCATAAAGTTAGAGGATAACGGCACTTATACCATTACCGACAGCACAAAAATCTTCAGCTTTATAAACCTTGAAAAAGGTTATCAGCTTATTAAGCATATCGAAACCGACAAAAACGGCAAAGCTATTGCTAATAAATCTGTAACCGTTTTTGATGCTTTGAGGTTTTACGGATTGACAGCAACTTTTATCCGTAATTTGCAGAAGTCTAATTTTGAGATAGATGCAGATAATGCATATCACCTTGAAAATGTCATTGTTGACAATGAAAAAGTCTTTACAGAAAAAGACGGTGAAACCTTTGCAAGCAATAGCAATAATGCTCTTGAAAAACAGTTAAATATTATCGTTAAGTTTTTTGGCTATGATGTGCAGATGCTCAAAAAAGATTTGCCGATTCTTAAAATCAAGGCACAGAAAATCAAGCAAGACAAGAAAAATGCACAGTTTACAGTTAATGCAATTATCGATGATAATGCTATCTTGAAATTTGCAGATGCCATTTTTGGAGTTATTGCAAGCCGTATCAATGGAAAAGATATCGAAATTGTTACAGTAAAGCCGACCAAAGAAGCATAACAGACAACAAAATGATTAAGGGACTTTTTACAAGTCCCTTTTTCATACTCTTTTTAAGTTTATAAAAATGGGGATATATTCTGTATATCTCTATTTTTATACACTTAAATTTTAAGTGTAGATGCTCTTTGAAAATTTAATAGTGTCCGTGTTCGTCTGGATTTTTCAGATTGCAAGTATATTTTTGTGTATTTTTGTGGTTATGCTTTGGGTTTAGATGCCGTATGTTGACATACTCATCACTTATGCAGCCGTGTATTGATTACACACTGTCCAAACTTAACATTCACACACAGCTATGCACAATAACGCCGATAAGCAGAAACAGAGGGAAAAGTGTGTCCCTTTGGGCTATGGCTATGGGTAGGTAATGATTACAAACACGGAGAGCACAAAACACCAAAACAAATACGACGAAAGAGAGGTTACAACAACAAAGCCAACACATACGACAAGGGGACGAGTCTGTCCTCTGGGTGGTAGGGTATGGGTATGTATGGTTAGTTTTGTATGTTGCATAGGCTGACATCCTGAACTGTCCGACTAATGCCCGAGTGTTGAAGTTGAACACAATAGTTGTACTCATTTGTGCCGTTGATGTGCCATACACATTGACAGACTATTGTTAGTAATATAATGCACTATGTATATGTGAGCCGAGGCCGTAATGCTCACATTATTATCTCACGGCTTGACTTTATGTGGTTTAGTCACCTGAATATCTATCTAATCACCGTATAGGTGCAACTCCTATGGACATACTATGCCTGTGATACATTGGTGTGTTAATGGTGATGATGTTAGATGAACATGAGAAGATACCGAAAGGGAGGCTTATGCACTCACTCATCTTATTGTTTGAATGCAATGAGAACAAACTATGCATAAGAGTACACTTTGGCTCTGCCAAGACTTACTGTCGGCTCGACACGGAACATAAGGAGGTTATACGATATGTATATATACAATAATAGCAGCTAACACTATGCTGTTTATATATTCAAGTCAAGGGCTTTACTACGAACATCGTGAGTAGAGCCTTTTGTTGTGTATATAAGCACAAATATAAGGAGGTTATATTAATGTTAAATAAAATACTATTCATCATCTGTAATAAAAATGTCAAAGGGTATTATCATCCAAGACCCTACACTACACCTATATACAAATTTGCCCAATGGCTTTATAAGAAAGGAATAATATAACTATGAACAAATTAAGAAGAAAACTCAATCAGTTTCACAAAATCTACGACCTTACATTCCGTAGCACTCATATGGAAAGAGCAGATATGTATAATCATAACAAGCTTATGTCAATGTATGAATGTATATGGGAAACACTTGAGTATGAAGCATGGTATGATAACGCCGACATCATATGGCTTCGTGCTTTATATGGAGAGCTTGGTGATTATATCTGCAAAGACAAATGTACAATGAGTGTTTTTAGCAAAATTATTGCCCAAATATTTCATAGATTTAATCAGGAGGTTCAATAATGAACACATTAATCCGTAACAAAATCATGGACTTGCGAGATGAGCGTATCCGACTTCAAAGAGAGATTGTTGCCCTTGAAGACTTACAATTTTGGGCACCGTGGTCCTTTACTACAGCACAAGAGCAAGACCTTGCCGACCTTAAACTCCAAGTAGATCTCATTAAAATTCAAGAACAAGCACTTCGTAACACATATATTAAAGGAGAATAAAATTATGACTATTTCTAAAATCTTTGCTACTATCGGACTTCTGCTCTGCCTCGCCTTGGTTGTATGGCTTGGTGCAAGTTGGCTTGAGGTCATTCAGAATAATATGACCACAAATTACTTGTATTCTGACTATAACTTCTTTATAGTCGTATTTGGGAGGTAATTATATGCACAAAACAGTATTCACCATTGAAGACTATCCAAAAGCTTACATAGGCTATGCTTCACCTATCAAATGGAAGTGTTGGGATATGCCATACTTTGAACTTGAAGAAGCTAAACGAGTAGCTGAGGGATTTAATGAATGCGCCGAACATCCTATGAAGTATGACCCTATCTATGACCAATTCTATGTATGGGACGAAGGAAATGAAGATTATGATATAATCAAGGGAGAGGAAATCATAACCGAGGACGGAATTAAAACTCTCTACGGTATCGGAGCAGGGAATTGGTTTTGGAGTGCTGCAGACGAGAGGAAATGCTATCACCTTGCCCAAGGAATTGAAGACTTTATATATGAATATGACACATATGGTTATCGTGATATAGGAATTGACCGAGAGGAAATGGTTGAAGCAATTCAAAAGCAGCTCAAGGAAATCACTATCTTTCAGCGAGTCTATGAAATATGGCAGAGCGAGGAATTGACCACGGACGAAAAATTCGAAAAATTAGGAGGGATTTTAACAGTATGAAGTATCTCATCACCGTAGAACAGCGTGTCTATGGCAATATTCAAGTCGAGGCAAATGACCGAGAGGAAGCAAAAAAACTCGCAGTACAGTTAGCAAAAGATGTCGATTGGTTCGATGACAAAGCATATCAAGTAGTCGAAGTATATAGACTTGAGGAGGGAAATGAACAATGAGGAATTGCCCAATTATATAACAATCTATATGGACCGATAAGGGTTACCCACAAGGGTAGCCTTTTCTTATACACACAAACAAACGAAAGGAATTAACAAATGAAAAACATTGTAGAACTCGATGACCACGGCTGTGCCGAACTTGTCTGCGCAATCATATACGAGGCTGTCGCAGAATACTTCGATGAGCGCACAACACCCGCAAAACAAGCCATCATACTTAAGGATTTGCGTTCAGGATGGTTTAGTAATCCCACATCAGCCTTTGTCGCTGACCAGCTTGTTAAACATCCCGAATATGTCCGAGAGGAATTGCGTAAGAAAAAGCACAAGGAAGAGCCTGCTCCGAGCCTCGTAGACTACGAGGATCTCCGTATGGAAATGCAGGAACAAATGTAAGGGAGGAATTGAAAATGCAAGAACTGATTGACCGCATCTATAAAGAGCAAGAGGAATATCTTGCCAACATCGAGAAGCTGTCCCCAAAGGAAATCATTGCCAAAGCCTACGAAATCTGCTACCGAGAGGAATTCATCAGCATCCTTGAAACCGAGGAGTTTGACGACAAAACCGTGGCAGTTCTTTTGGCAACACCGAACATTCTCGACACCTTGTATGCCGAATGGCTTGACACAGATGGTGGTGTCGTAGATATGCTGACCGATGTAATCAGAACTTTTGTGGAGGAGGAATGAAAATGCTCAAAGAACTTATCCACGACAAAATCAACGAAATCTTTGCCGAATACCAAAAAGCAAACCACATCATCAGTGGTGATATTAGTGTGGCTGACCAATGTGAACTTGATGCGCTTGAAACCCATCTTGAAGCCGTTATTGATAGAGTTTGCGAAAAGCAACGGAACACAAGGCTGGAAGAACTCGCACCCTCTTGGTACATCTACACCGACAGCGAGGGAATTGCTTATAGCCACGCCTTTAGCGAAATTAGTATGGATATGTTCTTCCACAGAGTCAGCAAGCAAATTGCTTTTGATGACCTTGATGACACAACCGTGCAGAAAATCTATTACCGAGGCAAGGAAGTCGAATATGCAGGTTGGCAACCGGGTATGAGATTTGAATACACCGACCTTGACGGCAAAACCGTTTGGGTCGGAGAATATCCCGAATGGGACCATTAAGGAGGAGTTCAATGTTAGATGATTTTCGTGCTACGACATGGGAAGTTGAAGACCTAATTCTCGGTATGGCTGAAATAGTTATGGAATGCCGTCAGCTTAGACGAGAGAATGCAGAACTTAAGGAGTTCAAAGACAAGTATTATGAGGAGGTTAATCAGAGATTCAAGGATGCACAAATGCATTCTGCCAATATGTTGCAATTAGCAATTGCCATTGGTGAAAGGCAGGCAACCGAATGACATTAAGTGAATTTTTGCGAAGAAAAACCCAAGCATTAGAACTGTGTGTTATCTGTGATGGTAGTTGGATAGTGGCGACATACTTCATAGATTACGAGGATTTGTTTTGCCGTCATTTGGATCATAAACTCGGTGATAAGGAAGTTAAAAGTGACAAATGGGATTATCTGCCCATAGTAAATGAGAATGGTGCAAAAATTAAGATATGGTGCCATTATATAAATGTGTAAGGAGGTAACCGAATGAAACTCACAGAATACACATTCTACTTCAAAGCTGGACCCATTACAGTATGGGCATTCAACGACACAGAAGCAAAAATCCTTGCCCAAGCCGAAGCAATTAAAAGAGGCTGGGACTACACAATACTTAAATAATGGCGAATACGCCGAAAAGAGAGGTAAAAATTATGACTATCAACATTCAGAAGGCAAGCAATCTCAAGGTAAACGGCGTCCGTACCAACGGCAACTGCAAACCCGTATTCTGCATCACCACTGGTGAAGTGTATGCAAGTTCCATCGATGCAGCCAAGGCAATAGGTGTACAACCCTCCACATTAAGCTGGGCAATCAGCCGAGGCAGTAAGTGTCAGGGTAAGAAGTTCTGCTTCATTGCTAATGTAATAGCACACCTCGACGAAATAGCCGAATGTAATAGAATCCGTGAAAACAAAGTGATGGCATATGATGCAATCAATGCCAGAAAGGAGGCTATGCGTAAAGCAACCGAAGACTACGAAAAGCGTAAGGCAAACTGTGAACTTCTCCGTCAGAAACTCGACAAGGAATTGAAGCTGCTGTCCGATGCCGAGTATAACCTCAATGCACTCAAGGAAAATGATAAGGAGCTCATCAAATGAACAACAACGACACAATCCTCGACCCCATCACATTCGATGACATCGTTGCAGCTGTACGCTTTAATGCTAAAGTCATCAACCGTGCTGCAGTGATAACCATAGCACGAGAGATATTAGAAAGTCGTATCGACACATTTGAGTACCTACTCAGCAATAATGCTGATGCAATAGTAACCGAAGCAATGAAAGGACGAAGCTAATGTATCTACTTGAACGCATCAAAGATAGCCACGATTGGCCCAAAGGAAGCAGAATTTGGGCATCTCACCGTTGTAAAGGATGGAGAGTAATCACACATATAAAAGGGAGGTAATCATATGACCTTAGAACAAGTAATCAACATCAGAAACTGCGACATCGACATCACCACAGGTGAGAAACTCACCCACAGTGAAATCTACACCAGAGCAATCAATCTGTTCGGTGGACTTGATCAGGTAATTCCACTCATACCATTCACCATCGAGGAAATCAAAACGGCACTCGATAATCACGACGAATACCTCAACACCTTGCCGTTAAGAACTTGGGATTATGCGGCAAATTCAATCAAAGGCAAACTGTTCCGAGTAGGAGTGACGGTGTCCAGCCTTTCACAGTGTGTCTGTATACTCAAAGAAGCAGCTCGTCAGTGGGCAGAAAGGGAAGAAAATGTATAAGCTAATCCCAGCCGAAGAACGGCACAAATACCGATGCTGTGTCTGTGGTGAAACGAGGTCGGTAAAGTATCTAATCCCCACATACAATCCACTTGAGGGTGAAGGATTTCACGACCTTGCTTACTGTAACAGATGTGCATTACTGCACTCATCACTTGCAGAAAAGAATAAGGAGGCAAAATGAATCTCAACATCAAATTTGCGGACAACAACGAGTTCATCAGTTACAGCGATGACACTTGGTCATCCCCGGGTTGTCCTACTTGTGATTATGGTTCTAAGTATGTAAACGAAATCACAATCATCACTACACACTATCGTGTTAATATTGAAATCAGAGAAATGTATGAATATGCATTCTCCGAGGCAGACGCAATTAAAATGTTTGCGGTTGATTTGCACAGTATGACCGAGGCAGAATTCCTTGGCTATATAGATGCCGCATTCCACAAATATGACGCACTTGAAGAATTTGAAATTATAGAAAGGTAAAAGTAACAATGTATCACCTCACTAATGAAGAAAAAGATTATCTGTTGAATTCTATGAGCGACCTCTTAGACGAGTATGATTATGAATACTCCTTCAGTGCCCTCGATGACATCATCGAGGAATGGGCAACCAAGAAAGCAACTCTCATCGAAGCATTTAAAAGACATCCCAATTACCTTGAGGGCAAGTTTATGATTGCTTTCAATCACGATTATGAGCGAGTTGTGGATCCTCAAGCGTCTAAGCGTTTTTCGAGCTATATAGTCGGTATATCAGCTAGTGCAGGTTTCATTGACAATGTACCTACCGAAGTCATCGAACAGAGAAATGCTGAGTACTGTCCTATACTGCCCGATAAGTTGTTTAACTTTATAGACTGCCTTGGTGATTATGCCGAAAGAACCATCAGTGCAGAAACAACAGCACTCCTCAACGAAATCTGCCCTGCAATTCATCCTCACGAAGGTGAGAAAACAAGCCGTGTCATTAACCGACTTTGTACTTATCTCGGTTACTCCAAGCACGAAGACTACAACAGAGAATTTGCAAAGTATGCCGACTCTTTGAGTCCGATGATAATTAAACGACACACGGTACTGAGCATCAATCCTCTCGACTACCTCACAATGAGCTTTGGTAATTCGTGGGCATCTTGTCATACCATAGACAAAGCAAACCGTCGTGGTATGCCGAATTCCTACCGTGGTCAGTATTCATCTGGCACAATGAGTTATATGCTCGATCCTTCTTCAATGGTCTTCTATACTGTAGATGCAAGTTATGACGGAGATGAATATTGGAATCAGCCGAAAATCAACCGTCAGATGTTCCATTGGGGAGAGGAAAAGTTGGTGCAGGGCAGATTGTATCCACAGGATAATGATGGTAATGGTGTAGCATACACACCGTACCGTAATATCGTGCAGGAAATCATAGCACTCATCTTCAATCATCCTAATCTGTGGGTTGTCAAGAAAGGAACAGATTCAGCGAAAAAATATATCGAAACTTATGGTACACATTACCCAGATTACTATCATTTTGATAACTGTACCTTGTCAGAACTCAAAGGAAACGAAAATTACGAGGACTTCATTGTTGGAGCAACACCTATCTGCATTGAGTGTGGTTGCCATCATAGCACCGAGGACAGCATTAATTGTTGCCACACTCCCAACTCTATAACTTGTCAAAATTGTGGATGTGTCATTGACGAAGATGACGCAGAATACATTGACGGCTATTATTACTGTCACGATTGCTGTGAATGGTGTGAGTGGTGTGAAGAATATCACCGTGGAGATAGCACATATATCCCGAGTAGAAATATATATGTATGTGATGATTGTTTGGATCGTTACTTTGTACTATGCAATTGCTGTGACGAATATGTCAATCAAGATGATGCATATTGGGTTGAGTGTGAAGATGACTATGTCTGCGAAGATTGCCGAGAAAAACACTATTTCCGATGTGACGATTGTGACGACTTGTTCCCCAATGACCAGCTAAATAGCATAGACGGCAATGATTATTGCGATTTTTGTGCGGAAAGTCACATTCAAAATGAAGAGGAAGAAGAAGAGGAGGAGGAAAATGAAAATGCGTAAATTTGCATCCATATGTAAGATGTCTCAGGAACAGCTCAAGGCTTATGTAACTGCGGAACTTGCTCAAACACACAACAAGGTGATTGCCGAGGACGGATTTGTATATGCAAAGGGAGAAATTCCCGTATTACTCGTGGCGCACTTAGATACTGTCCATAAGAGTCTGCCGACAGCACTCTACTATGATGATATGACTAAAGCACTTTCAAGTCCTGAAGGAATTGGTGGAGATGACCGCTGTGGTGTTTATATGATACTCAAAATAGTACAGATGTATAATTGCTCGGTACTATTCTGCGAAGACGAAGAAATCGGTGGCATTGGAGCAGAGGCATTTACAAGAACAGAGTATGCCGAGCCTCGTCAGTTCAACTACATCATTGAGTTTGACCGTAGGGGCAAAAATGATGCTGTGTTCTACAATTGTGACAATCCAGAATTTGAGAAGTTCATCACCAAGGATTACTACAAAACAGCGACAGGTTCGTTCTCGGATATCTCCATCTTGGCACCGTATCTTGGAGTGGCAGCTGTAAATCTCTCTTGTGGATATTATAAAGCACACACTACAGACGAATATGTGATTGTTTCCGAAATGGAAGCAAGTATCAGAGAGGCTTGTCGTATTCTGGACCGTACAACCGAGGAAACCAAGTTTGTGTATATCGAGTCCAAAACAGCTACAAAATGGGACGGTTGGTATGGTGACTTTGGTTATCATGACGAATATTATATGATTGAATACACAAATCAGGAAGGACATCCTGATGTCTACGAAGTATTTGCTTTATCAGAAATGGAAGCAATTGGTCTGTTTTTGATGGAGAATCCTACACTGACCTTCGGTGATATCGAAGGAGTATACTCAGAATCCGAAATGTATATAAACTAAAGGAGCAATAACAATGGAGCTTTACTTACTAACCGTCATCAAGGAATCTGAATTCCAACCCACCGAATGTGAGAGTTGGATATATTCAACCTTTGACTCTGCATTAGCACAGTATAGCACAGAGGTCGATGCCGCAAAGGAAGCGTATGGCTATGGTGAAAAGTGTGAGGATGAAGTTGCCACCGACACTTATAGGTACTACGAAATCTACAATCCACACGATGCAGGACGCATTGTGATTACCGTCGAAAAGAAAATCTTAAATGACTAAGGAGGACATATAATGAAACAGTTAACACTTGGAGATATCATTGGACTAGCAGCGACGCTCAAGAAACAGGGTATGACCAACAAGGAAATCACGTCTTTGCCTATCTATCTTGGTGACGACGATGAACTCAACGGTGTCCATTGTGGTTGGTTTACAAACCTTGTGGACGTTGATGATAAAGATGAGGACAATGTATATCTGGTGGAAATGATTAACGAAAACCGATGCAATATTAAACTTGAAAGAGGTAAAGCAATTCTAATATCCTAAGGAGGCAAGACAATATGCAAACCCAAATTAAAATCCAAAATTATTCATGCTATGACAACTATACCGTGAGTGATAACGGTAGCAATCATAGCCGTATCATCACTAAAATGGTGCAATTGGCGGGCCGTTTATGTGAGCACTATGCAAGTGACATTGTGTATGACGCAAATGCTTTTATCAAGGCAATTGATGAGAAGCAAAATTATGACCGCTATCTCTTCTTCAGAGAGTGTGGTGTGAGTGCTTTTGCTCCCGACCAAGTAGAGAGTATTGAGGGAACTGAATTTATTCAGGTGTGGCACTTGACTTATAATGCAGACACACAAGACCAGATATTTACAAGAGTGAATGTGTGGTTTGAAAGGAGGTATTTTTAATATGCATATTGTTGAATTGACTAAAACACATTACCCAAAGGGTACACGAATCGAGCTTATCAGTATGGACGATCCCTATGCCCCAGTGCCAAGTGGCACAAAAGGAACTGTAGAATTTGTTGATGATATGGGGCAAATTCATATGAAATGGGATAATGGCAGAACTCTTGCCCTTGTACCAAGTGAAGACCAATTTAAAAAAATTGAGGAGGCATAATATGAAAATCTATCTTGTAGATGTACAAAAGCATATCAATGTGACTTTCGAGGAGGCAAAAGCAATCCTATGTTCAGGACTTCTGCCTAATGAATGGACAAGGGCAAACATCCAGCAGTACTTAATGTATTGATTTTACACGTCAGAATGATTATAATTGGGGTAGGAAAATCCTGCTCCCACAAAATAAAAACATAAAAGGAGAATGTAAAAATGAAAAAGAACGAAATCAAGAGAACAATCGAAGAGGTAGTCAGAGTAGAGTATATTGCAGAGGACGGTCAGGTATTTTCCAGCGAGGACGAGTGCAAGAAGTATGAGGAATCCGCTCTATTCGTGGTTAGCAAGAAACTCAAGAAGCTAAATAGTGAGTGGGCAAGTATTTATGAGCTAATTGAAAACGGCTGTGAGGAAGATGAACTTGAAATCTTCGATGTGCAGACCGAAGAGGATTTGGATAACCTCAGAAGGTATCTGTATCTCAAGGCGATTAAAAATGGAGCATCCGACAAGTACATTCAAGACGCCTTTACATCTGAGGATGGTAAGAGAAAGGATTTCGTATTCGATGGTGTGACCATTGGACACGAGGTGCTGATATTCTGGTCTTATGAAAACGACTGGTTCTGGGTACATAAAGATGGAAGCCTTGACGGATATTGCAGTTGGATAAAGGACAAATACAACAAGATTATAGCATCCAAAGAGAACAATAACTAATTAAATATGGGGAGCGCAATGCTCCCCTCCTATAAGGAGGAGAATTAGTATGAAAACACTGACTAAAAGCAACATCGAGGAACTTGCAAATGAAATTATCACATTTCTTAACAGTCACTGTCTTTCCGACTCGGTGAGCATCTACTTCAACAACAAGGTGATGCGCTCAAAGGGCAAATGGGATGCAGATTACAACTACATTCCCAACTGGATTACCGAGGATGATGTCGATCCTCATGAGTACTTTGAGTATGCAGCATATGACCACATCCTCTCAATGAGTTTTGAGGGTGGATTGTATGACCTCTTGAATTATAGAGGCGGTGTTACGGCAGAGAAATTCTTAGCAATCTTTGAGAAGTATGGCTTGTATTACGAACTCGGAAACTCTTGGAATTTGAGTGCATATCTCTCCGATGATGATATCGAGGTCGAGTACACGAAGTACGAAAGACCAAAAGAAATAACATACCTCTATCATCACAGTGATAACAATCCGTGGGAGCTGCAACAGATTATGGACATATGGTATGCTCTCTCACGAGCAGCTGGTGAAGGAGGCTCTTGTGTTCTTGGTGCAGGATTTAAATTTGAGTGGAAAGGCAACATATACTTTATGAGTGCTTGTTCACCACATCAAGGCAGCATCTCTTGGGAAACCCCTAAGGATAAAATCCAGAAGATGCTCGAAGATATTGGAGCAACAGAAATTTATTACGATTGGGGGAGAATGGATTGATTATTGAATACGATGTTTTCTGTTTTGAAAGAACCCTAAAAATTGAACTTGATGACAAGTACAATCCCACAAAGGAACTGATGCTCAAATCACTTGATGAGTATTACACAGAATGGCATAACACCGATCAGGATACTTGCCTTGAGGAGTATATGGTCAACAAGCTGCTTGAGGATTATGACATTCCATTCTACAAAGGTTGGGAATCAATTCCTTATGGAGATGACTACGAACCGAGAGAAACGATGTGGGTTTGTGAGCATTGTCTGATGGGAATAGAGAGCCACGAGGGAAATCAAGCCACACTGGCACACAGCGTCGATGAAATGGATGCCGTTGAGTCCAAGTGTGATTGGTGTAAGGAATGTGGTTTTGATACTTTATATGAATTAGTTTAAGGAGCAACTAATATGGGATACGAAAGTAGAATTTACATCGTAGAAAAGAGAACCAAATGGGACGATGAAGACAAAAGATATGCATCAGTAATTGCCGTATTTGATATGTGTTGCATAGGTGATTTAACTAGGATATTTGAGTCAGAAGCGGATTGTTATTTCTATGCAGATGATGGCAACACACAAGTTTTAGAGGATATGTACGGAGATCCTTTAAAGGAAACAACAGTTAAGGATATGATTGATGCACTTGAAGCCGAGATTGAGAACGGTAATAACTACCGACGACTCTTCCCTCTGCTATCAGCATTGAAAGTGTTGAACGAACAGCAGGCAAACGGCGTATGGCAAAACATTGCCGTGTTACATTATGGATATTAAGGAGGCGTAAACAATGTCAAGAGAATTTGGATTATACCCTACAAACAGAGAACCTAAAATGTGGATAGGATGCAGAGCAATCATCACGGAAAGGAGGTTAGATATACCTTGGGACAGATGGTCTACCGACATTAAGTACGAAAGCGGTAAGGAGGATTTCGTATGGTGGATTAACAATGTGGCAATACCAAGAATTGAAGCTGGTCTTAAGGAGGGACGAAAGGCATTTTGGTTCGGTTCGGAAAGTGGCTTCTATGCTTGTGAGGCAGATGATAGAGACAGTGGTGGTTATCTCTACTGTGGATTTTATAGCACAAAAGCATACGATGATATACTTAACGAGGACTAATTATGAAAACAAGATACTATGTGTGCAGCCTTGGATATGACGAGAATGATTATATAACCGACTATGAAGAAGGATTTGGTGACTTCGACACTTATGAGGAAGCATATGAACTGTTTGTGAAGCTTCAGTGCAGAAACCCCGAATCATTCTTTAGAAAGACAACTGAGGTTTCTCGGTTGCTTCTTCAGTTAGAAGAGTGTGAAGAAGATGATGAGACTATTAACTGTGTAGCTATACACAATGAATGGTTGATTGTTAATCCGAATTTTAAGGAGTGAAACCAATGATTCACAGAAAGAGAACACACAAAGACATTACGGACGAGCAAATCCTCAAGATATGGGAGGAGGTCAAAGAGGAAGCAAAAACCCTATACCCTCAACACTTTGAACACTGTGAACCTGAGTTATACCAAGACAGTTCATATCGGCATCTTGGACTTTGTTCACAGTCATATGCTAATTCCCATGAGATGAATGTGGACAAGATTAGACAGACACGATGCATTATCACTGTCAGTTCGAATCTCGGTCAAGACTATGACCAGATAAGAAAGACAATATGCCACGAGTTAGGGCATTTCGTTGCTCCGAAAGAACATCATAGCCATCTATGGAAAGCAAGAGCTGATAAGATTGGTGCTCGTTGGGGTCTAGAATGCACAAGGTGCACCAACAATGAAACTTTCAATGCTGCCTCACAGCAGGCAAGGGAGGAGGCAACAAAGCGTACTGAGTATAAATACAGAGTGTATTGTCCAAAATGTGGCACTGAATGGAAGTATAAAAGCAATTGTAAAATTGTGCAGAGTCCAGACAGGTATCGTTGTGGTGCTTGCAAGACAACTTTAAAATCCGAAAAAATATAAGGAGGTATAAATTATGCAATTAACACACGAAGGCTGGTCCCAAGAACGAGGGTGGTTTCAAGATAAGTACAACATTGATACCACTCGTACAGATCACGAAATCCATTGGAAGAATGGTACAATATGCAAGCAAATCTATCCATTCGGTGTTGTAGAAGCAGATTGGAACAACGACAACGAGGTTTATGCTGAGTTCGGTGCTACTTTCGAGGGTCTATATGGAGGCCGAGCTTGGTATACCCCACAAAATCTACTCGGTTTGATGCTTGATGGTGAAGCTACAATACCGGGAATTAAGGAGGTTAAGTAATGTACATTACAAGCGAACAGCACACAAAACTCGCACAAGGCTTATTCGACAAAATGATTGAACTTAAGAAAGAAGGTGTTTTGCAGCTTAAAGAGTATGAAATTGCATTTCAGGATGTTCTTGGGCGAATATTCCCTAATATGTGTTGGTGGGAGGTAACAGAATGTGAAATATTTCAGCACTTAATGGAACATCGCAGTCCAGAGGCAACAATCATTGCAATTTTGAAAGGCTTAAAGGAGGAGTAATTATGATGAAAAGGTACACTATTGAAAATGCAAAGGAATTTTGTAGGGATGTGCTTGCGATGCCACCGATTGAACAGTTTGAGAGTGGTGAGATTGATGAGGCTCTATGGTTTGATGACCACAGGATTCGTATTGTGGTGGGCGATCACGAGATGGAGTTGGACTACAATGCCGACAATGTAAATGAACTCGATAGTGCGATTATGGAGATGTATGAGGTCGAAGCAGATTTAAGGTATGCAACCACTGGCAACACAGTAGGTAGTAAGTATAGACCGGCAGAACTTAAGGACATTCTTCGGGTTGGTATCTACGAGGGTTGGGACAAACACGGATATAAGATGGGTAGCTTTAAAGCATACATCCAGCATTTCATTGCAGAAATAAAAGACAAGTCGGATGTCATGAGCTATTATGATGTGATTTTGGAGGATATCCCCCATTATACCGAATGTTTTAAATGTGATTTTAGCAAGCTGAATATGCAGAGTATGAGATGTATCAACACCGATACCATTAAGAAGGCAATTGGAGAACTGATTGGCACAGATAGAGAACTTCTGTATGGCATCGATGCCGAGAATAGAAGTTCCGATATTACATTTATGATGGACTATACCTTGAAGATGCCAGGAGAACTGATTGGTTGGTGGTATGGAGAGGCTGATGAGGCATATATTAAGCAGGTAATCGAGGACTACAAAAAGAACTTGCTCGACTAAGGAGGACTTATGAGGCGACAAATTATGAAAATCATACTTGCGATGATGGTATGTACCATAGCAGCCTATTTGATGGTGCGATGCTGTGTGTCACGACCAACATCACAAATAGAAGCAATCACGACTGATCCACCGATTATTGTACCAATGATGCCGAGTTGCTGCACGAAGGAGGTATCGACAGAGGAAGTAACAACGGCGACAACAACTGAGGCTGAGACGACCACCGAGGTGGTGACTACGACGGTCGAAGCACTGTATTATGACATACCACTACCCGAATATCTTCAGACATATACCATCGAAGTTTGTAGAGTGTACAATATCAACCCATTGGTAATTTTTGCTATGATGGAAGTGGAAAGCCTCTACACCATAGACATTATAGGTGACAATGGTAATGCAGTGGGAATTTTACAGGTCCATCCACAATGGCATCAAGAACGAGCAAACAAATTGAAGGCAAATTTATATGATGTTGAGGGCAATATACTTGTGGCAGTTGATTTGCTAGCAGAATTGCTTCATAAGTATGATAATTATGGGTTGGCAATCACAGCCTACAATCGAGGCACGGCAAGCGAAATCAGTGAATACGGCAAAAAAGTTTTAAAAATAGCATCAACAATAGAAATAAAAAATTAAGGAGATTTATTATGAACAACACTAATATCGCAGTTATGGACATAATCGTTGATTATCTTGGCCATGGTTATAGCCTTTCCGATGCACTAAAGATGGTTTATACGAAGAGACACATTGCTATGCCGTTTAAGCCTGAGCATCTCGATTATCAGGTGGCAGATTTGCAGATGTCGAATCGAACTACTCTAGCACTACGTCGCAACGGCTTGCATACTGTGGAAGCTGTAATCAAAGCGGGGCATAATGGAGAAATTAAGGACATTCGCAATTTGGGCAAGAAAAGTGCTATTGAATTGTATGAAACACTTCTGAATTACTTCTGGGAGCGTTTGACAATTACTGAAAAGACAGACTTCTTAATTGATACCGTAATCCGTAATAGTGAGTATCTAAAAGAGGATTGGGATGCAGTGATTGCATAAATGATTAACCGAGCCGTGGCGGTCATAATACCACGGCAAACCACATAAATAAGGAGGCAATAACAATGAGTCAACTACCGTTTCGTAATAAGACTGCTGATTATGCTACTATGGGCAAGAAGGGAAATGTGGTATATTGGGATGCAATTGATCGGGCATCTGAGGAGTATGTAAGGCAGATAATTGAATTCAGCATTAAAGGTATTACAATACCAGAGTTTATGAATGAAGATGACGTGTTACTTGATGTTGGCAAAGAGGTTACAGAGTGTGTTGTTAACTATCTTGAAAAACACTATGTTGCAGAGTTTCCTGTTGTAGATGAAAATTATTAAGGAGGAATCAATTATGAAAAAATGTCCGAAGTGTGGTTGTGAAAAGTTTTATGTAACTGCTCATGTTGTAGAAGAGTGGCTGGTAGATGCCGATGGTAATTATATCGAGACTACAGCATCAGCTATTGAAGTAGCTCATTATCCTGACAATGAAGATATATGGGTTTGCACTGAGTGTGGTTATGATGATGAGGGTAGTGCATTTGAAAGGGAGGTAAATTAATTATGAAAAAGTTTAAAGTTATGGGTACGGTTGCAGTAAGTGTATGCAAAGAGGTTTGGGCAAACAGTGAGTCAGAGGCATACGATAAGGCTTATGAGCAACTCAGTGAGCTCACTGAGTATTGTGGTAATGGTTCTTATGACCGTCTTATTGGTGTAGAGGACGAGGGTGAGTCAGTAGCGGCAGATGGTATTATTGAGTACAATGACATCGAGTTACTTGAAAACAATCCTGACTACTTTGAATGCCCTAAATGTGGAGAAGAGTGTTGGAGCAGAGAAGATGTTGATAGTGAAGAGTGGTGGTGGTGTGATGATTGCTGCCAAGCATTTAATGATGATGGAGATGTAATTTACCCAGACTTCGAAGAATAAAAGACATTGCCGAGCCGAGCGGTTAAACTCGGCAGAAAGTGAGGTCAAGATTATGAAATGTAAGGTAAGATTAACACATACCGTAACATTGTTTGTAGAGGGCAATTCTGAGGATCAGGTGCAAGATTGGTTAGCTCAAACTACACCTGAAGAGGCATACTTATTAGCTTATGAGAATGGCAACATAATTGAATCAGAATATGATGAAGAAATTATCTGTGTAGTGAAAGATGATTCAGATGTTGATTATATAATTAAAAAATAACACAGCAAAATGATTGACAAAATGGAAAAATTATGTTAATATATAGGAGGTAATGCTAAATGGAATATGCAGCGAGATTTGTTAAAAATGGAAATATCAAAATAGGGAACACAATGTGGAGTTGGAACAAACTTGCAGGAAATGGGGTTATTGCTGGTTGTAAAGGAACTTGTGGTGAGCATTGTCAGGGGTGTTATGATATGAGCAATCCTAAAAAGTCTCCCTGTTATGTCTTTAAAAGCTATAACCTCTATGGATGGGACAATAGTACTGTGGTTAAAGGTCATGTTAGAAACACTAATGTGATGAGAGATAATATAGACAAAGCGTTTAATGATATTAGACTTCAGCTCAATAGAGCCAGAAAGAAACCTAGCGCAGTTAGAATCCATGCTTCTGGTGAGATAGAAACGGCACAAGAGCTTAGAGAATGGATTGAAACGGCGGCAATGTCACCTAGTATTCCGTTCTATATATACACCAAAGCCTATGAGGTTCTTGATGAGGTGTTGAGTTCTATAGATGTCAATTCAATTCCAAAAAACTTCTTTATCAATGTAAGTATTTGGCACGAAAACGGCATAGACATATATAACAAGTGGAAACATCTTGATTGTATAAGAGCCTTTGTTTATGATGATGGGTATGATTATAGCAAGAAGTTAAAGATTGATTGTTATTGCCCAGCTTATGATAAGAGTGGCAAATTAAAACATGACAAAACTTGTGACAAATGCAAGATTTGTTTTAGAAAGAAAGCAAAAGTTTGTGGATGTTATTCACACTAAACAATTAAGGAGGAATAATAATGGGTAAAGTGTATGGATATTGCAGAGTGGCATTAAAAAATTATGAAGAGGTGGCAGAGCAATTCTATCAGATCCATAACTATTGTAAAGACCACGGTTTAGAACTTAATCAACGCTTCTATGACAACGGAGTAAGTGGTCTTACATTAGATAGAGAGGGATTAAATCAAATGCTTAGTGTATTACAGAGGGGAGATATGGTTATTGTGAAAGACATTGCAAGACTTTCAAGGAATGCATCTCAATGTATGACACTTATAGAACAGATAGAGAATGCTGGTGCTATATTAAAGATTATAGATTAACAATACAAAATGATTAGGAGGAATTTAATATGAAGGTTTTAAGTTTGTGTGACGGTATGAGCATTGCTCATATCGCTCTTGACAGAATAGGGATGCATGTGGATAAATATTATGCGGCAGAGATTAAACCTATTGCACTTAAGGTAACAAAAGAAAATTACCCTGACACCATTCATATAGGTGATGTGAATAAGGTGAGATATAAAGGAGGTATACTCTACACAGAGAATGGCAATTATAATGTTGGTAAAATTGACCTAATGGTATTTGGAAGTCCTTGTCAAAGCTTCTCTATAGCAATGAAAACTGATATGAGAGTAGGACTTAAAGACAAGACAAGATCGGGACTATTCCTTGAGTGTTATCGTATTCTTCAGGAAGTTAATCCTACTTGGTTCTTGCTTGAGAATGTGGCAAGTATGAAAGATGAGGATCGAAATTGCCTCACAGAGTTTATGGGAGTTGAACCGATAAGAATTAACAGTAAGCTTGTGAGTGCTGCTCTTCGTGATAGATACTATTGGACCAATATCCAAGGTATTACTCAGCCTGAGGATAAGGGTATTACACTTCAGAGCATTCTTACAAGTGGTTATACTGATAGAGAGAAGGCGCGTGCACTTCTAGTAAGTGATAGCAGACCTTTGGTTGATAAACAGAAGATGCTTCACAGATACAAAAAGTTTACCACAATAGTGTGGGAGGAAAAGGGTAACGATGACTCTATCAGATATCTGAATCAGACAGAACTTGAGAGATGTCAGACGGTGCCGGAGGGATATACTAAGTGTCTTACAAGAAATGAAGCGGCAGATGTTCTTGGTGATGCATTTACTGTGGATGTAATTGCTCATATCTTTAGTTATATCAATACACAACAGAATGATTTAAGGGAAGTAATGTAATATGAGAAAGTATTATATGCAAAATGTCTCCTATGAGTATTATATGACGGTATATGCCAACAACAAGAAGGAGGCACGAAAGATTTTTAAAAATCAATATGGTGTTTATCCTGAATGTATTGAAAGGGAGGATAAGTGGTATGCAGTATAACTTTAAGCTCGTCGGAGAAGACCTCTGCTGTAGAATATGTAATGCTAGAGTTTCAATAAAAACAGATAGTGGGTGGATTCTAAAATCTAATTCTGAGGGAATTGAAGAAAGAGGCATTTGCTGTGATTGTTTAATTGAACATTGTATCCATACCAATTGCCTTGGATGTGATTGGTATAAGTATCCTGATTGTCCGCACATTGAGACGAAGAAAATTTATATGGAGGAAGATTAATTATGAGATTCTTTTTAAATGACAATGAGGTTACATTAGCTGATTTGAAGCAGGCATTGGGTAATTTAGATTATGGCCCACCAGATGGTGGAGCATTCGAAGAAATGGAATTAGTTGATATTAGTGATGATGGTGATATGTATTTTGAAATTGTGGTCAATTCTACATTTTAAGGAGGGTTAGTCATGAGTCTTAAGCACGATGTGAATGAACAGAGAGAATATCTTGAAAGGAATTTAGAGCAACTTAATACAGTAGTAAGTGCAGTACTTGGTATTCGGACACATTTACGAATTGTAGAGAAGACCGACTTTCGTAAACAAACTTACTTCAAGGTTATTGACGACAGAAACATCCGTGATTGCTGCGGGGTTATGGCCAAGGCATTCCAGGAAGTAACCATTAGTAACTTCGGTATTTGGTGGAGTGATGAGGGAGTTTGTATGGATTTGCATTTTAACTATGTTCACAATAGCGGAGGCAGTAATGGTGCAGAGTTCTGTAGGATTGATATTGTAAATGATTTTGTGAAGATAAGATAGGATGTAAATTCGTAGAAAATAATATATAATATTTATGATAAGGAGGATTTAATATGAATGAAGTGAGAATGGTAGGTGTATTGTTTCGGCATGGTGATGATGACTATGCTTTATGGGAGGGATTCAACCTAACCGAGGCAGAGGAAGAAGCAATTTGGGCAATCTTATCAAAGCACGATACTGAGGGATGTTCGGTACGTGGAGCTTACAATCAAATTATAGTGGAGGATTAAGATGGAAAAGAAAATTATCACTTTAACAAAAATCGATTATGGGTATGAGTGTAAGTGTCTGCTATGTTGCGACAGAGAGGCCATCGTCAAGGTGGAAATCAATCGTGTCAAGTATAATGATGGAGTTATCGGTTTTGATGTGTGTGACCAATGTTTGTCAAAAATGCAAGGAGATATTCAGAAGATCTGCGAATAGCAGGTCTTTTAACGTTCATTAAAATAAACAAAATGTGGGGTTTTGTCAATTATAATAAACATTAGGAGGTTAATATGTTTTGGAAACTATATTGGAACACACCTAAAAAAGACAGAAAAGAATTTATTAGAATGCACTTTTGGGCCTGGATGATGAACCATTGTCCGAAGGTATTTGACTGGTGTGACAAACATTTGACATTTGATACATTACCGTTTTAACAGTACAAAATGATTATATTATAATAAGGAAGGAAAGTGTTGTTATGAATATAAAACGAGGTTGGAAGTTGTTTGAGATGGATTCTAAAGGAAGATTATTTCCACTATTCATTGGGAAGAAGGAGGAGACTCCTACGAATGAGTGGATTATGGCACAGATTATTATGGACCATAAAGGCTTTGCGCATAGACCAGGTTGGCACATTGGGACCGGAGTTCCGTCGGCACCGTGGTTAATGTCAGCAAATGGAACTTATAAGTCTCAGCGTGGCAAGAGGTTTAAGAGGGTTTGGTGTGAGGTGTTATATGTAGCAGATTTTGACTATACTGAATATGTATCCACATTGCCCAAGAAATGCTTTACAGATAGGTTGCCAGACGGAGGTTTCTACAATTTTAGGGAGAGTGGTAACCGACTTTGGGTTATTGCAGATAGAATCAAAGTAACGAGGGTGCTCAGTGAGGAGGAAAGGCAGCTTATACTCAAGGAAGAAAATTATGATGAAATGGAGGCATTTGAACCATACAGACAGGCTATGGCTAAACGAATGACAGCAGTGTAATTGTAAACAATTTGCGAATTACACGACAAAAGGATTGAAAAACTTGATAAAATATGGTAAAATATTTATAGAAACTTAAAGGAGGGTGTTGCTATGAATAAGGCACGCAGAAAAGAATTGTCTGATGTTATTAGAGGACTTAATGTGATAAAAGACAGAGAGGATTTATATGAGTGGATTAGTACATTAGACACTATCAAGAACGATGAAGAATGTTATTACGATAATATTCCTGAAAATTTACAGTATAGCCAAAGAGCAGAAGATTCAGAGGCTGCAATCGAAAATCTAGATGAAGCATTAGACGTACTGAATGAAGCTTATAATATGGACGAATTTGATACAAATTGTGATTTAATACAGCAGGCCATAGATAAAATCGAAGACGCAAGATGGTAATTAGACATAGGAGGTAATATAACATGGAAATGACACTTACACAAACTTTACATGGACTATATGGTAGTCAGGTTAGCAGAAAAAATGCAATAGGATATTGTCGGAAGCACGGTGCACATCTTACAACGGCCACTATGAAACAGCACGAATGTCTCAAGAAGGCGTGCCATCATCTTAAAAAACACGAAGATAATCCTTATTGGGCTGAAAGAGAAAGACTAAAGATGGCAAAGAAAAGCAAAAGAATTTTAAATTTTAAAGGAGTGGCGATATGAGTAAGTGCCCAATTTGGGGTAATGATGAAAAATATAGCAAAGAATTTCAAATTGCATACAGAAAAAGTTGTGAAGAAGACCAAAGAAAGTGGGAAGAAACAAAGAGAAGGCGAGCAGAAGCCGAAGCAAAACTGCCGATTGAGCAAAGACCTGGTTGTATGCTGAATAAATTTATTGAGGATCAGCACTCACAAGGAAACATTGTTGACCCATTTATTAAACAATATTTGGAGGGACGGATTACTGCTGCAAGGTGGATATTGGCTATAGCGATGGCTATAACTTTGTTGTTCAAAGGGTTTTGGGCGCTGTGGATAGTCTTTATTTTGCTATATAAATGGGAAGTTAAACGCATAAAAGAAGAGGCATTTAAAACTGATTTGAAAAGAGGTACAAAGAATGAACGGTTGGATTGAGAAAAATGAAAAAATAAAAAAGCAAATTGAAAATCATTTAAAGACATTACCTCCGATTTTTATGGAATTTTATGTTGATATGCAGGGCGACGGCAAATCCTATACGACTATTAAAAATTATTTAGATTATCTTGAACATTTTATGAATTATGTCAAATCGGATGATATGGATGATGAGTGGTATGTATCTATTAAAACTCCACTGATTAAACAATATATTATTAGTTTGTCCACTAGAAAAGTTGGAGACGAAATCATTAAAACAAGCGATGATTATCAGGCATTAAGATGGAGTGCAATTAATACATTTTTTAAATTCTTAGTGGTCAATGAATATATTGCACAAAATCCAATGCTGAAAACCAAAAGGCCAAAAATCAATACTGAGCACACAGTGACTTATTTAACAAAAAAGGAAATTGCGAAAGTTATGGACTCGATTAGCAAAAATTACACAGGCAAAATGCTAACGAGAGATAGAGCGATTGTTGGTTTAGCACTTTCGACTGGTATAAGAGTTTCGGCATTGGTGCAAATTAATCTTGAAGATATTGATTTTGATAACAATACTATTAAAGTAGTGGAAAAGCGCACCAAAACTAAGTTTATTCAATTTGGTGACAATACGAAAGTGTTGCTACAGGACTGGATAAAAATTAGAGAGCAATACTATGGTGATGTTGAGACTTCTGCACTATTTTTATCGCAATGGAAAAGACGCATCACAACCAATGGCGTTAGAGATTTGGTGGCAAAATACACACAGCATATCGATAAGCATATTACCCCTCATAAATTACGAGCAACGGCAGCGACACAAGCGGCGGCGGCAGGTGTAAATGTGCAGACTATTCAGCAGATGTATAATCATAGTTCGATTCAAACAACGATGAGATATGTGCAGGCGCTGAATAGTGAGAAAAAGAATGCCGTTAATATTATGGATAAATTAATCTAAATAAAAAAATATACCACAAAGTGATTGAAATACATCATTTTGTGGTGTATAATTGAAACATAAAACCCCACAGAGGAGTGGAAGTACAATGTATACAACAGAATTAGAAATGGAAAAATTTCTAAGTGAATACAAACAAAGTAGGGTATTTGTAGAAGCAACTATTCGAGCCATATTGAATCGAGCATTAGAGTTTGAGGCCAAATTCAATAAACCATTCTATGAATTTACTATAGAAGAAATTATGATAATGTATAAATCTATGCATACTATTTCGGATAGGTCGTTGCAAAATGCTAATTTAACCCTTAAACATGCTACACGTTGGTTAGCGGACGCAAAAAGATTAAATATAAAAAGTGTTTATGAGAATATAACCAAGGATGTACTTCAGAGTTGTGTTGACACTAAGCGGAAAAATAGCTTGATGTTAACCAAGGATGATTTAATGGATATTCAAGGATCATTATTGAATTGGACAGATAAGGGCATATTGGCGATGTTATTTTGGGGTGCCGGGTCATATTGGTTAAAAGAACTCACATTCTTCGATATGTCTCAAGCTAGTAAAAAGGATGGACTA
The DNA here is from genome assembly GCA_045119815.1 of Paludibacteraceae bacterium. Classification (GTDB taxonomy): domain Bacteria; phylum Bacteroidota; class Bacteroidia; order Bacteroidales; family Paludibacteraceae; genus Colicola. Next base: position 101,076 of record JBGVEC010000203.1, read on the forward strand.
ATATATTTCCGAACTGGTAAAACAATACCGATTACACATCAAGACTATGAGTTAATAAAAAATGCATGTGCAGAAGAAGAATTGATGTCCTTTGGTGAAACATCTCGTATCAGTAAAGTACAAAGTTATGGATTCTTTAAGCGGAGATTTAATGCACGCAGCAGCAGTAACGATCCTAATGACGAGCAGGACTTGGAAAGACGATTCCGTTTTATTCAGCGCAGATTATTATTGATTTCTAAGGATTTAGGGATACAATTGAATTCCGGTGGCCTACAAACAAGTGGTCTTCTTCATTATTTAAGACAGGGTGTAGAGGAAACTGGTTTGACATTCAGAGAGTATGTGAAAACTAAAGAAGCGAAAGAGCTGGCTCGAAGATATGATATTATGTCTGAATTGTATGTCCAGATTTTAGTCGATAAGTTTGAGGAGTATTTCCTATAGGAGATACTTTCCTCTATGGGAGTGACACCACAAAATGATTGGTGAAACTAAATAAATACTGATTAGTCAGAATATTTAAATTTTGGTAAACTTTATGACTTGAAGCGAACAGATGTTCGTGCTATACTATTTGTAACAACTATTATTCACAGCAACGAAATGAGGGATTGTAATGCATCAATTTATGAGAAAATTTACACAACTAAATGGGGTACGAGCAAGGGTGATATTAGAGCACTGTTTATTTGATAGACAAGCTTTCTATTGTGATGAATTGCAAACGATTAATGATGATACTAGGATTGGGGTAGTACTTAAAGGGCAAGAAAAATTTATAGACAAGCAGAAAATTAAACTGATACAAGCTGAAGGAGGCACATATATAATATCGGACGGTAGGCTGACTATTCAGATAATTGTTAATAAACTGTAAATAATGTGTATAAACTATTGACAAATCCTTTTTTCTGTGATAATATAATGTCAAGAAGAAAACAAAATGATTATTGCAGAAAGGGGGATGTCGATGGTATGAGCAATAAGAAAGAAATCTTCCAATGCAATTGCTGCGGGTCTATACATAGAGTGGATGAAAAATATAAACCGAGGGGCGACGATATATATATAACCTTATGGTGCCCCAGATGTAGAGAATATACAAGGCAATTATATTGTGGAGACTCGATGGATGATTTGTATATGTTGTATGATACTAATTTAGATGAAAGATTTTATAAATATTAAACAATACAGAATGATTAAGGAAAGGAGAGTAATATGGGAGATTAGAAGAGTAATATAAAAGAACTCTAATATGTAAAACGGTATGGAAGAAAGACAAAACGAAGAAATTATCGAAAATACAAAAGCGGAGAAAAAATGGTATGTTTATATACACACTTGTAAACATAACAATAAAGTTTATATCGGAATAACACAACAAAGTTTAGAGCGCAGATGGCAGAAAGGATATGGCTACAAGAACAATCAATATTTTTGGCGGGCAATTCAAAAATACGGTTGGGATAGTGGTTTTGAACATATTGTTTGTGCCGAAAACTTAACACAAGAACAAGCGGAACATATGGAAAAAATGTTAATTGCTTTGTATGATTCCACCAACCCAAACTATGGATATAATATATCTGTAGGCGGAGGGTGTTCTCATTTAGGTGTTAAACATTCAGAAGATGTTAGAAATAAAATTAGTATTAATAGGACTGGTAAAATGACAGGAGAAAATCATCCTTTGTACGGAATGCATCCGTCGGAAGAAGCGATTAAAAAGATGAGCAAGGCTAAAAATAAACCTGTTGTGCAATTAGATAAAGAAAATAATTTCATTAATGAATTTCCTAGTAGATTAATTGCCTTCGAAGCAACTGGAATTGATAATGGTCATATTGGAGATTGTTGCAATGGGAGAAGAAAAACTGCAGGTGGGTACAAGTGGATGACAAAAGAAAAATATGAAAATACAATTAAAATAAATATGGAGAATTGAATTATGAATAACATTTCATTTGTTGGAAAAATTAGAAAAATTAAAGATGGCTACACGGAACAGGAATTTTCTGGTGGTCTTGTTAAGAGGAAGCTAAGATTTAATGCACTCTGTGGCAATTCTATACAGTGGCTTGAGGTATCAGCTTTTGTTTGGAAGGATGACAAGAAAAACAAAGTATATACCCTTAAGAGTGTAGAGGGCGCAAAAGATGAGAAGCAGACGGTGGAGTGGTCTGATAGATTGAATCCCGATGTTATCGAAACGGTGCCTGGATACAAACGCCTCGTAGTAGACACCGATACTTTTGCCCATCGTAAGGAACTCGAAGAGGCTGGACTTGCTGAAGAACTTGAGAAGAGCAAGAAGAAGAGAAGAGAGTTTATTCACGAATCTGACTTTATAGACTACCTCATCAAAGTGCTTGATAATGATAAGTCTAAGGATATGATTTTTAGAATTAATGGCGAGGCAGAATATTCTTATGGCAGAAATAAGGATATGTATTATAGAAATTTTGTACCTCAGAAAATTGTTAGAGTAGCTGATGATACTGTACAGAATTGTGCTGGAAGCATGAAGCTTTACTTTGCCGAGGGAGCAATTGATGAGACTTATGTAGACCAAACTGGAGACTATATTATTAATGCTTTTGTAGATTATTATGACCAGAATGCTAAGATGGATGCTTTTGCTCCTATTGCTGTTAAGATTAATAAGGATCATAAAATGGCAAATGGATTTAAAAAGAGATTCTCCAAGGCTGAAGGAGAGGAAATCAAAGAACTTGGTGTTGTTGTGGATTTCATCAATGGAAGTCAGCAGGTAGACATCACAATGGATATGTTGACAGATGAGCAGAGAGAGGCCATTGAAGATGGTATGGTTACATTTGAAGAACTCAAGAAAGAACTCGGTGGCAAGGCTAATGGTGACCGCGTAACCGAAATTCGACTTACTGGACTTATGAAGGGCTATGCGAGTGGTGTCCAGGATACGATGTATAGCATTGAGGATCTTAGAAAGAGACCGATTAAGGATGCTCCGAAGGTTAAGGAGACGGAAGACGAGGCCGTTCCTTTTAATCTCGATGAAGATGATGATATATAAATTAAATGGAGGAAATAGATATGGCAAGAAAATGTGGACAAATCAATACAATGAGTGAAAAGTTCGAGGACTATTCATATATTATTAATGGTGTAGGAGGAATTGGAAAGACTTCTCTTGCACACCAAATTGGTAAGATTATCACAGGTAGCAACGAGGGAACATTTATTATTACTTGTGGTGGTGAAAATAAGCCTAAGCATATTCCGGGAGCTTTCTATGATGTAGCACCTGACTTTAAGGCATTCTGCGCCATTGTTAAGGAACTTTGTGAGAACAAGGCGGAGTATCCCGATACTAAATTTGTAGCAATCGATTCACTTGATGAATATGCAAGAATCTGTGAGAATTTTGTTGTGGCAGAGTGGAATGCACAGTGTGATATTAATGAAAGAGCAAAGAGTATTGCCCAAGCCTACAAGGGATATCAGAAAGGTGAAACAAGAGCATGCGACTTAATGATTCAGCAGGTGGTTAAGTTGCAAAATGCTGGTTATTCTATTCTTGAAATTGGACATACCAAGACAAAGCTTAAAGAAGATGTTATCAGCAAGGTTCAGTTTGAGCAGCTGACTTGTAACCTTGATAATAAGTACTACAATGCGCTTAAGGATAAGGTAAATCTCGTGGCAATGTGCTATTGGGAGAATGTTGTAGAGAACATCGAAGAAAAGAAGAATGCTTTCACGAAGAAGATGGATAAGGTTGGTGAATTGACTGACCGTAAGAGAGTTATGGTGTTTGCTGATGACGACAACGCCATTGATACTAAGACGCACTTTGAATATATAACGCATAAGATCGACTTGTCGGCAGAAGGCTTTATTAAAGCCGTAGAGGAAGCAATTGCAATGAAGATTGCGGAAACTGAAGGTACAACTGATACCAAGAAGAAGTCTGCCGCCAAGAAATCTACCAAGAAGCCTCCCGTAGTTGAGGAAGAGGAAACCAATGAGCTGCTAGACCAGCTTAAGGAAACCTATGGAGATGTCGTAGAGGATGACGCTGTTCCTTTTAATGTCGAGGACGATGTAGAGGATATCATCGAAGAGGAAGTCGAGGATGAGGATGCGGTTATCACTCTTGACGATGCTCGTTTGAAGGCTATTAGAGTGGCATATAAGAATGCCGATGCCGGTGCTAAGGCGAAGGTTAAGACATATCTTGCACATTATGAGGGCAATAAACTCTGTGCCGAGATGAAAGCTAGTGATGTCAATGCGATTGAGGAAATCCTTGGGCTGAGCGACGAGGTTTAATCATGCGAAAACAGTATGATGTCGAAGAAGAGTGGGAGTTCTGGAAAGATATTGTCTGCAATGAAGACGGTACAATTAATATTGAGCAACTCAAGAAAGAACTCTGCGACTTTTCCCTAATGATTGGTGAGGTTCCAAAAGTCTATTGTGCAGTGACAGGCAATATGCTTAGTAAACCATACTATTATGCAGATACAGTAATTTCTGTATTTAATGAAAGGTATGGGGATAAGGTTGCTGGTATTGATTATCTCCCAGATGACTGGGACGATATTACTGCCGACTGTGAGACAAACGAGGACTATAAAAAAGCAATCTTTGAGTATTTGGGTTGCGAAGAGTAATTAGACACATAGGTGGTTGGTGAGAAATCACCTTCCACCTACTTTTTTGCGTTAAGGAGGGGATTACAGTGGCTAAATGTAAATGTAGAATATGTGGCACACCTCATAATACTGAAGATGCATATAAAGTCGTAGTAAACAATAAGAATCAGTACTACTGTAGTCAAGCAGAATATGAGGAAGATTTAGAACGTAAGCAAAAGGTCAAAACAGATAAAGATAAGGTTTATAATCTTATCTGTGATATGTTTGGATACGAAATCATAAACACACAGTTTTTTGCCGAGTGGACATTGTGGAACAAACTTAAATCTAACGAAATTATCTATAAGTACTTAAGGGAAAATGAGACTTACTTACAGCAGATATGTGATAAGCCGTTTAATAATGAGTATCAGAGAATTAGGTATTTCTCGGCAGTTTTAAAGAATAGTTTGAGGGATTATACACCAAAGGTTGAAGTGGTTGTGGAACAGCCGAAGGTTGTGGTTGAGGAATCCTATGAAACCAAATATAAAACAAAGACCAGGCAAGCTCTAGAAGACTTTGAGGAGGATGATGATGAGTAATTTATATATAAGTGGTGTCACTGACACCATCCCCAAGGAATTATTAGAGGGCAGGATTAATGTAGAAGCGAACGTCATCGGAAGTATGGTCAATGATATGCTGTTGGTAGAGGACACAAATATAGACAGCTCTAAGTTTTTAACTCGTGATGCAAGGCTAGTATATGGTATTTTAAAAACCTTGCGTGCGAAAAAGTGTACAATCTTTGATGAAGTTTCGGTTTTAACATATGCATCAGATGATGTTAAAGAAAAGCTCGAAGAGATTGGTGGCTTTAGGGCAGTTAAGAATATGGCCGACTGTGTAAATAATCAGAACTATGAAGCTTACCTTGATGATCTTCTGAAATCCAATATGATTATCGATATGCATAAGTTCGGCTTTAATCTATTAGAACCCATTAAATATGAAGGAAAAACAATCAAACCATTAAAGTTGTTTGCTAAAATGACAAGTGAACAGGTAACGGATTGGTATACTGCGAAGCTTGAGGGGTTTGGCACTGGTTATTCTAGTCGTGTATTAGAAGAAGAGGAACTAGATATATCGGATGATTTCATTGCATCTTTAAAGAATGGTGAAGAAGCCGGAACACCCTTTGAGTTTTTTGATGATGATTGTGATGGAAATCCTGTAGAAGCTCTCAAGTATTTTTCAAAACAAGTCAATGGTATACCCGATGGTATGACAATTATCGGTGGTTATTCTAATGTTGGTAAAACGACATTGGTTCTCAGTGTGCTTATGTCGATGATGCACGAAGGTCGTAAATGTATGATAATTTCCAATGAGCAAAGGTCTAAGGCTTTTAAAATTGGATTTTTGTTACTGATTTTAGCCAAACATTTTAACTATTTTAATCTGACTAAAACCAAGTTAATCAATGGTAATATTAACAAAGAGGACGATGAATACATTAAAAAGGCACAGGCATATTGGAGAGAAAGATATAAAGGGCAGCTTTATTTTATTAGTATTCCAGATAGTGATGTCGGTTTGGCAATTAAGAAAATGCGTCTTTATATTCTTAATAAGGGAGTAAACACATGTGTTTATGACACATTTAAAATAGACCTATCTACAAACAATAATGATAATAGTTGGCTTTCATTAATCCAAGACAGCCGTAGATTTGAAACTCTTTCTCGTAAGTATCCCGGAACTCAGGTGATTTGCACACTTCAGTTAGCAATTAATACACTCGGCAAACTGTTCCTTGATAGTTCGGTATTGTCTATGAGTAAGCAAATTAAGGAAGTATGTGACTTGATGATTTTATGTCGTTCAATGTATCAAGAGGAGTTTGATCCATCGAGTAAGTACTATTGTAGTCCATTCAAAACTGTACTAAATAAGAACACAAATCAATGGGAAAATGTTGGATGGCAACCCAAAGAAGATATGGTGTATCGAGCCGTGTTTATTGAGAAGTCAAGGTCGTCAGGTGCGGTAAGTTCAGATACGGGTGTGGGATATATTTTTTCATTTCAGGGACAATGGGGTCTGTGGAGTGACGCAGCCAAAGCGAGATTTAAGCACGGTTATATTCAGTAATTGTAAACAATCTGTAAACAAAATTCCAAACATCTTGATAAATTAGGAAAAATATACTATCATAATGACACAACAAAATGATTAGGAGAAACGAAAGATGAAACAGATTAGGCGAAATGTATTTGAGACGAATTCTAGTTCAACACATAGTGTATCTATTTCAAGTAAAAACAGTAGGTATTACGATGCAACCGCTCTAAATACCTTTCTTGAATATGATAATAAGGTGCATGTAAGATTTGGTGAATTTGGATGGGAGATTGAAGACTATAATTTGCCGTATGACAAGCTTCAGTACATTGTCACAATGCTTGTTGAAACCGAAGGAAATGGTCTATCTTGTGTGGATGACCTATTTGAAACTGATGGTTTTAAGCTTATAAATGATGCGGTTGCAGATTATTGCCATTGTGACGGCATTTGGATTGACGATGATATGAAAATGGATAGCTATACATGGGATGGAAAGACACATTACTACATTGAACATAACGGATATATTGATCATCAATCGCACGAAGATTATGGTTCTGTACAAGATTTTTTAGATGATTATGGATTAGATGTTACACAATTTATTTTTGACAATGGTGTGATAGTTCACACAGATAATGACAACTATTAAGGAGAAAATATTATGAGACAGATTAGAAGAAATGTATTTGAAACAAATTCGAGCAGCACCCATTCTATTGCTTTCGCAACAAAGAGTGAATTTGAAAAGTGGCGTAACGGAGAATTGCTTTATAAGGACGGCTGGAGTGATAAATCTCAATTTATGACTGAAGACGAGGCAATAGCTGATATTAAGTCTAGTAAGTATTATAATGGGGAGTTGGATGACATTTCAACAGCAAGCCAGGAAGATCTTTATGAAATTTTTAGAGAATATGATATTTATGATTATGACCACTGGGGTGATGATTATGAGATGGAGGTAAGTCATTATACAACCCCGGGTGGAGAAGAAATTGTGGCGGTTTGCTATTACGGTTACGGTGGCTAAGGAGAAGAAAATGAAAAGATTCGTTAGATATCAGAATGGAAATTACACAGTCACTATCGACACTCAGACCGGCACTAAGATTAGAGAGAATGACTTAGATTTCTTTAGAGCAGATTTTCCGGAATCGATGGATATCAAGATTACTAATCGTTGCGATATGGGTTGCCCACAGTGTCACGAGAATTCCACTAAAGATGGACTTCACGGTGACATTATGTCCGAGGGATTTATCGACAGACTCCATCCTTATACCGAACTGGCTATCGGTGGTGGTAATCCTCTAGAACACCCAGATCTTGTGCCTTTCCTTGAGAAGTGTAAGAGCCTAAAGCTTATTCCTAGTATGACTGTGAATCAGTTCCATTTTATGAAGAACCAGAGTTTCCTTAAATCTTTGGTTGACCAGCACTTAATTTATGGTCTTGGTATTTCTCTAACTCACATCACCGAAGAATTCGTCGAGACGGTAAAGGAATTCCCTAATGCAGTTATTCATGTTATCAATGGTATCGTGCATCCAACACAGCTGGAATCAATCGCAAACAACGGTTTTAAGATTCTTATTCTTGGCTATAAGGAATTTCGTCGTGGAGAGGTAATGTATCAGCATCAGTCGGTGGCAATTGAGCAATTGAAACAGATGTTATATGATAGATTGCCTGAGATAATTAAAGATGGTTGGTTTGAGGTTGTAAGTTTCGATAACCTTGCCATTAAGCAGCTTGATGCTCAGAGACTGATGTCAGCAGAGGACTGGGAACAGTTTTATATGGGTGACGATGGATCGGCAACTATGTATGTGGATATGGTGAATAGAGAGTTTGCCAAGAGTTCTACTTCTACGGAGAGATATCCGTTGGAAGATGATATCATAACGATGTTTGAGAAGATTAGAACTAATTAAGAGGTAAACTAAAATGATGCCTGAGCAAAGATTAAAGTTTATGAGAGAATGGTTATTTGACCTCAGTAGATATTATCCAGAAGAGCACAAAAACGAAATCGAGTGTTTACAATGGGCAATCAAGCAATGTCAGAAGAATTTAGATAGAAGTAGAGATAAGAAAAAGAATTATTAATTAACAATACGAAAGGATTGGAGGTGTCAAGGATGTGTTTGAAGAAGTAAAAGCAAAGCTATTAGAGCAACCAGAGTCGATAGTAAACATCCTTGAGACCTTTAATTGTCATAAGGCAAGGATTAATGGCAAGGAAATCCGATGTGCTAGAGATGAAGGATCGAACCCAACAGCCGTAGTTCTTAGGTTGACGAACAATGAAAATCTTCTTATTAAAGATTACGAATTGAACACCGTACTCGACCTGATTAACTATCTTATTAAGATTAAAAAGGCTAGTTTCAAAGATGTAATGAATGCCATCAAGCAAGAGTTACATCTTGATTCCATATATAACTATAAACGTAAAGTTGGCTTGTTCGGCGGGATATATAGCAATATCAGCCGTTCTAACGGTGAATTATCGGTAACTACTTACCCAGAAGAGATACTTAAACCTTATGGACGAACACCAAACTTGCTTTGGCTTAAGGATGGAATATCACTAAGTACTCAGCGAAAATGGGGGGTCGGATATTGTGTACAGAGTCAACGCATCACTCTGCCTATAAGAACTTCGACCGGTGAAATAATGGCCGTAAAAGGCAGGCTTAATGGTGAACCTGAAGAGTTTGAACCCAAGTACTTGTATTTGATTAATGGTCCAATGAGCCAGACCCTTTTTGGATACTCTGAGAATTACAGTTCATTGTATGAGGGCAATATTCTAGTGGTAGAGTCGGAAAAGTCGGTACTTAAGATGGACTCCTGGGGTTATAACAATGTGGTTGCTCTTGGTAGTAACTCACTAAGCACAACTCAGGCTAAGCTGCTGATGTCGTTGAATCCAAAGAGTATCACCTTTCTTTTGGATAAAAATTTGCCACTCACAAACACTAAAAAAAATGCAGAATTACTTAAAACTTTTTGTACGATGAGGCAATTGGAGATTCAATATTGGGATTGGACTGATAATTTAACTCTCGATGAAAAGTCGGCACCGTGTGATGATACGAAAGAAGAATTTGAATATATCCTCCAGAATGAGGTTGTAGATATAGAAGAATTAACGGCAGAAGAGGACGAAATATGAAAATATACACGAAAGAAAGGCTTCATCGTATGATAAAACGGAATAAAGCTCACCTTAAGCAACTACAAGATAAACAAGAAAACCTTTCAGTTTGGGGTTATCACGATATGGGTTATTTTGAAGGTCGCCTTTCGGTGCTTGAGGATTTGTTGGACGAGTTGGAGGAAGATGACGATGAGTGAATATGAACAGATTGTAGCTAGAGCTAAAGAACAAAAGATAGACCTTGAAAATAAATATGTTTTGATTCCAGGTAGTGATGAGAATAGATTTTCTCTCAATGGCTGTGGTTGTTTCGGCAGAGTTTTTGAAGACACTGAAATGGTAGTGCTGCTACGAGATGTTGATTGTCAATATTCGGAGACAGGATGGATTAAAGAGCCTTTTATATATCGTATTGTAGATAAATATAGAACTTATCTTTCCAATGGCACAATAAGTTATCTCGTAGAGTTTTATGTGATTGAATAGGGGGATTAATTATGCCGATTGGAATACATTTTGATGATGACGATGATATGGAATATTACGATACTCTCGGTATTGGTATAGGTCATAGAGAAGAAGATGACGAGGATTTCGATGATGCAACTATGGGCATAGGCATTGGTCATCGAGAAGATAAGAAAGAAAACGAGGTAGAAAACAAATGAAAGAATGGTTTACAAAACTACGTTACAAGCTTGCATACCTCATTGCTCCGGATTGGATTGATGACCTTGAAGATCGACTCTCAGTTCTGCTGTGTGAGGTGACTGGCGGTAGATTGAGTAAGGCGTATTATCCATTGGAGATAATGGTGTCTTATGTGAGAGATTATCAGCAAGAATGTTGTGATGAGTGTGAGTATTATATAGAGTGTCAAAGAAATGATGCTATAGAAGTGAAGCATGGATATTGGAAAGACAACACCAATGGCACATTCACCTGTTCAGAGTGTGGTGGCAGAGCTTCTAAAATGGATTGGTGTGGTCATTGTGGTACAAAAATGGACGGAGGGAAAAGGAAATGACCGAAAGAGAAAGATTGATAGAAATACATAAAAAAGCATTTGAGTATTTGCTTGAAACCCGACAAGAGTTTTCTCACAAGAACTATGCCGACTATCTCCTTGCAAACGGCGTTATCGTGCCGCCTTGTAAGGTGGGGGATGTGGTGTATGCAGTATCTCTCAATACTGAAACAAACATTGTTGCAGTACATCGAGGATATATTGGTTCTATTGATATTCGTTCTACAGGAAATTATCTGTTTATATGCCACGAAGGATTTGACGATGAGCCTTATTTCAAAAACATCTGCGGCACATTTGAAGACTTTGGCAAATTCATATTCCTCACCAAAGAAGAAGCCGAGAAAGCACTTGAAAGGAGCAGGGGATGAGATTTCCGAGAATAGAGGTAGGTTATAATATAGTCTTTAACAACACGGGATTTGATTGGACGGACATTCAAGATGCGGTGTGCGAGATCGTGGAGAAAAAATATCGTGTCTTGCATTGTATTACAGCAAAATACCACGAAGAGAATGGTATAGGTGCTGTTAGGTACGAAATTAAAGGCGTTTGGTGTTTATTCTATTTCAAAGTGAATACCAACAATTTGAGCATTGATGTTATTGCTATCAAAGAGGACAACCGACTTGTCAAAGAGGATGACGAGAAAGGCGGTGAGGGGTAATGGCTTATATTGATAAAGATAAAATACCTTATTATCTTGATACAAGTGAAGAAGCACCAATTGAGGGTAGAATGATTGCGTTTAAGTCGGAAATTGATAAACTTCCCACCGCTGATGTTGTGGAAGTTGTTAGATGCAAGGATTGTTATTGGAGCAAAAGGCACAGAAAACTCTTTGGTGAAGATGTTTGTGATTGTGCAAAATGGCCAAGCAATGATGCACATAGAGTTAAAGCATTCGATGATTACTGTAGTGATGCTTATAGACGGAGTGAGAAAAATGACTAAAGCAGAAAGAACCCAAATCATAAAGTGGGCCAAGACTTTAACTGATGAGCAGCTTAAAGGCGAATATTATGATGCCGTTTTTGATTGTCTTGGTTCTCAGGCTGAAGAAATGTATGAGCGAGGCTACGATATAGCCGACATCCGAGAGCGTGAGAAATACGAAGATTGGTTATGCCAAAGAGCCGATGTGCTTGAAATGTTGTGTGAGGAACGTGGGATTAAATTATGGGAGGAAGCTTAAATGTATTTTATTACTTGTTTTCAGAAATATGAAATAGACAAAAATGGTTGGCCCGACCTAGGCTCTCATCGTACATTTGGGTATTACAACGATAGAGATGTAGCAATTAGAATGGTTGAGCTTAATAACTTAGATATTCATGAATGCCTTTATGATTATGCCGTTATAGAGCATATTACGGAAGGGTTGTATAATCTCGCAGAGGAAAGAATTTTCTTTAAGTGGAATGATGACGCGAGAGCCTTTGAGATTATTGAACCGATCGTTGATCATTTTGGAAATTACGCTTTTGGGTGAGGTGATAAGAATGATTAAAGATATTGTGGAGTACAATGGCAAAGAATATCAGGTATCAACGGTATATTTTAGAGATATTAATATTCGTGAAACGATGATCTTTCCTATTGAAGATGGAGTTGTTTTAGGGAGAGAAGTTTATTGCTATAGAACCAATATGCCGAGTGAATCACAAGAGAAACATAAAGATATTTTATACAATCCTGAAAAATATCTATCGGAAAAGGTGATTAAAGAGTATTTAATAAACAGAGGATATTTAATTCCAAAGACAAATTTTAGAATCCTACAGTCAATGTCCATAGATGAGTTGGCAGAGTGGTTAGATGAAAATGGGCAGTTTGATACAGCGCCTTGGACCTTGTGGTTTAATAACAAATACTGCGACAACTGTGAATCTATTATGTGCCACTATGAAGACAGTGAATATGAGTTTCCTTGTGCGTGGTGCGAGCTGAATGACGGCTGCAAGTTCTTCCCCGAAATGGACGAAGTACCAGATAACAAGGCGATTATCAAGCTATGGTTGGAGAGCGAGGTAAATAATGAAGAACGAACTTAATATTTTTACAGGTGGCTATATGTCTTGGTATCCACGCAACTGGTGGCCCAATATCAAATATTTCTTCCGCACAATTAAGTGGGGTTGGCAAAGAGCAATAAGGGGCTATAGCGATTATGATACGTGGGATTTGGATGTGTATTATTCTTATATGATGATTGCATCACTGAGTCAGTTTAGAGCAGAGTTGCAAGGATATCCAGGCTATATGGATAGTATTGAAGAGTGGTATGCAATCCTTGACAAGATTATTTTTCTACTTAAGCAAGCTAATGAAGACGAGCCATTAGAAGAAAAGAATGAACTTGCTGAATGGCACGATGAATACTTGAATACACTTTCACTTAATCTTGTTGAAGAAAAAAATGGCGGTCATGTTTATGTTTCTCCGAGAGACGAAGAGACTGAGGCAAAGATTAAGCAATATCTTGATAGAGAGGGAGAGTTGTACCAAATCCGTGTACAAAAGCGCAAGGAGGCCTTTGAGCTGTTGGCGGAGTATTGGGAGCATTTGTGGTGGTGATTATGAGGCAGTATTTATTTCATGGCAAGAGAGTGGATAACGGTGAATGGGTAGAAGGAAACCTTATCGGTGATTGTGTGATTATGTTAAAGGGGCAGGAGTTTGAGATTGAGGGATCATATATAATCTTTGACGATTTAATGGCTTATGAGGTTTTTCCGGAGTCGGTTGGGCAGTATACAGGAATGAATGAGTTTGTTGTAACAGACAAGTCGTATAACAAACCCCTATTTGAAGGCGACATTGTAGAGGTATGGAGTAGAAGAAGGCCTACTACTGAAAACATTGAGTTATTTAGAGATAAACCAACAAGTCAGTATGATATCGAAGTTAAGGCGAGAGCTGTTATTTGTTTTAAGTATGGGTGTTGGTTTCTCGATTATGATAATGAATACAATAAGGAATTATGCAAGTTGCGTGGCAACGAGCAGACAGAACGAACGGTGAATGCTCGTAGTGAACTTGACCACTTTCGATATCGTGGTAATAATGAAGAGTGGTATAGAGATCATAATCACCGTTTTAAGTTGCACGATATTGTGAAGATTGGCACCGTGTTTGAGAATGCAGATTTGTTGGAGGGATGAGTATTGATAAAGCAGTTAACTGCCAAGATTGATGGCAGACAGATGAAAGATGATTTTGAAATCATTGATGCTATACTAGAATCAAGAAATATAGATGATGTTGGAGCGTTTCTCAAGCCTACGGAAGAGGACTTGGTACCGTTCGAAGATATGAAAGGACTTAACGAGGCCTATCAGATAATAGACGATGCCATCACGATGGGAGAAAAATTTCTTGTGTTGGCAGATGTAGATGCAGATGGTTGCTGTAGTAATGCCATCATTACTAAATACCTTCGTAGATGTGGAGCAGAGGTCGAGTGTATTATCAACGATGGTAAAATCCATGGTGCCGAACATCTAGACTTGAGTTTACTTGATGACGTTGATGTAATGATAATAGTCGACTCTTTAAATAATGATCCAGATGTTTATAAAAGAATTCTTGATACAGGAACAAAGCTTGTGGTCTTTGACCATCACCTTCCCGAACAGAGGCTGTTTGATGCCAACTTAGATTTTGTGCTTGTGACTTCAGCCAAGGACTACCCCAATGATGCGTTGTCGGGAGCAGGAGTATGCCTCAAGTATGCCCTATATGCTGATGAGATGAATCTGACTGACTATGCAAATGACCTGTGGGTATATGCTGCCATTGGTATCATAGCCGATATGAGTGATATGTCGGTGCCGGAAAATAGATATATTGCATATAGAGGTTTGGCACAGTTTAGAAATCCTATGGTACAAAAGATGGTAGGTAATTATACCTTTGATAGCCAGTCGGTAAGTTTCAGTATTGGCCCGTTGGTGAATGCTGCTATGAGAATGCATGAGAACGAAAAGGCAATGAATGTTTTTCTTGCAGAAGATGATGATGAGATCGGTGAGTTAGTCAAGGATTTGAAGAATTGTAGAGAAAGACAGAATGAAGCAGTTGCTGAGATGTTAGATGACTTGCTTGAGCAGGGCGAAGCTCAGCTTGATAGAAAGTGCATGTTCTTTATTTTAGAGAATGATACTGATGCTGAAATTTCGGGGCTCATTGGTAATAAACTCCTTGCGATGTATCAGAGACCTTTGTTTATTTTGAAGCATAAGGACGGACAACTTTGTGGTAGTATGCGAAGCATTGGGACTGATAACTTCCTTGAAATTGCAAATGGTACTAACTTATGTCTTTGTCAGGGGCACCCCAATGCTGCTGGTGCTTTCATAGATGAGGATAAATTTGAGAAGTTTAAAGAGGTTATCGAAGAAGAACTTAAGGATATTGAGTTTAGTATCAATATCGAAGCAGATATAGAGTTGAAGCCGGCACAGATTAATGAGAATTTAATCAAGCAACTTAATGCTATTAACAGAATATCCGGCACGGGATTCCCATCGGTTAAGGTATTGGTAAGAACGGATGACTATGACGTAACAACATTCTCCACCAAAAAGCATTTGAAGGTTATAGATGAGAGTGGACTTTTGATTGTTAAGTGGAACACAGATGTGTGGAAAACAATGAAGAATGATAAGCAGTTGGTGGCAGTAGGCACATTGAGTTCACCTTATTACGGTAGGGTGAAATACCTACAGCTTGCTATTGATGAATATACACAGCAGAATGATTAATTGTAAATAAAATGTAAATTCATACCGAAGCACCTTGACAAATGGGGTGCTTTGGTATTATTATATATACGATACAGAATGATTGGGGTGATTGGATGGTTAAAGTTAAAGAAGATTTAACAGGTCGAGTGTTTGGGAGACTAACGGTATTGGAACAGGCAGAAGATTATATTGATCCTAAAAGCAATAAACCAGTTGCCCGATGGTTATGCGAATGTTCTTGTGAAGAACATAAGGTGCTTATAGTTAGGGGTAATGCGTTGCGAACCGGCCATACGACATCGTGCGGTTGCTACAACAAAGAAAGGTCATTTGAGGCAAATAAAAAATATAATAAGTATGATCTGTCTGGTGAATATGGAATTGGTTGGACAACTAATACTAATAGAGAGTTTTATTTCGACTTAGAGGATTACGATAAGATTAAAGATTATTGCTGGTGTGAGTATTTGGTGCAAAAAAGATATTCAACATTGAGAACGAACAAAGATGGCAAATATATAAATATGCATCAGTTGTTAGGATTCAAGAATTATGACCACATAGACCGTAATGAATTAAATAATAGAAAGAATAACCTAAGAGAATGCACCGAGCGTCAAAATCATATGAATAGATCGTTAAATCGCAATAATACAAGTGGGGTTAGCGGTGTTGCTTGGGATAAATCAAATTCGTGTTGGCGAGCGCAAATTGGCATCAATAAGAAATATATTAAGCTGGGCTCTTTTATAGAGAAACGCGACGCAATCATTTGTCGTTTAAAAGCAGAGGTTGAGTATTATGGAGAATTTGCTCCACAAAAACACTTATTTGAAGAATATGGAATAACAATACAAAATGATTATGAGGTAGCAATATGAGTAACAACTATACGGTATTACACCTACATTCAGACATGTCGAATGGGGTTACTAATATCGATTCGGTAACAAAATATCAAGATTATGTTAATAAAGCACGCGAACTTGGCATGGCGGCTCTTGCATTTTCTGAACATGGTTCTGTGTTTGATTGGCATGGTAAAAAAGAAGCTATTGAAAAGGCTGGAATGAAATATATCCATGCTGCCGAATTTTACATAACGGAGAAGATTAATCTTGACGAAAGTGGTAACCCAATTAAACTTCGTGACAATTGGCATTGTCTGCTTATTGCTCGTAATTTTGAGGGGGTAAAGGAAATTAACAGGCTCGCGAGCAAATCTTTTAACCGCAAAGACGGTTCGTACTATTACGCTCCGCGAATTCAGTTTACGGATTTGCTTAACACATCTAATAATGTTATCATCTCTACTGCTTGCCTTGGCGGCATCTTGAATCGTGCATCTGATAACATTCAAAAGCAGTTTATTGATTTTATAATTAAGAACAAGAATAGATGCTTCTTAGAAGTGCAACACCATAATGTTCCGGACCAGAAGGTGTATAACCAAAAATTATACAACCTTAGTAAGACATACGGCTTGCAACTTGTAGCGTGTACGGACACACACTCTCTGAATGAGGAACATGCAGAGGGGCGAAAGATTCTTCAGCTTAGTAAGAATATTCGCTTTGATGACGAAGAAGGCTGGGATTTGACTTTTAAGTCCTACGATGAATTGTGCGAAGCTTATGAAAAACAAGGTTCGTTACCTAAAGAAGTTTATCTTGAAGCAATTGAGAATACCAATAAGATTGCTGATATGGTAGAAACTTTTGTAGTAGATAGACAAACAAAGTACCCTCATATTTACGACGATCCAGACAGGACATTTAAAACAAAAATTAATGAAGCCTATAAGAAACACCAATACTTAAAGACTCGTTACCCAAGTTCGCAAGTGGTTAAGCAGATTAAAGAGGAATATGAGGTCTACAAGAAAGTTGGAGCCATTGACTTTATGTTGCTCGAAACTTACCTTAGGGAGTGGGAACGAGAAAACGATATTCAATGTGGTTACGGACGTGGCTCTGTATCTGGCAGTCTTATTGCTTATGCACTTGGCATCACTCAGATGGATAGTTTGAAGTTTGATTTGAACTTCTTCCGTTTTATGAACCCTGGACGTGTCACTAATGCAGATATTGATACCGACTATTGTTCAAAAGATAGGGAGAAGATTAAGTATTTCTTATTGCACGATAGAATGAACTTACCTCACATTAAAACAAGTGAGATTATTACATTCAATACTATTGCAACAAAGGGTGCTATTAAAGATGTATGTAGAGCACTTAATATTGCCCTCGATGAGGCACAGCAGATTAGTGATGCCGTAAATATGGACGGAACTATTGATGATAAATGGAAGGAGAAATATCCCGAAGTATTTAAGTATGTAGATATTGTTTCCGGAACCATTGTCTCTATCGGTTCGCATCCGAGTGGTGTTCTTGTAAGCGATAAAGAGATTGAGGCTGATGTTGGACTGTGCAGCTTGTCTACATCTGATTATCCTGTTTCAATGTTGGATATGCATGGTCTTGATGACCAAATGTATGTTAAGCTTGATATTCTTGGACTTGATAATATTGGTGTTATTAATGAATGTTGCAAGTTTGTAGGCATTGATAGATTAACCCCAGACAATGTTAACCTTGAAGATGAAGCAGTATGGCGTAGTATTAGAGATGACACTACGATGATATTCCAGTGGGAGTCTGATAGTGCAGCAGCTTATCTAAAAAGATTTATGTCAGATAGCGTAGTTGCTAAAGCAAAAGAGCAAAGTAAGAACTTTTCTTATATTAAGTGGTTCTCGTTTGGTAATGGATTGCTTCGACCTGCTTGTGCGAGTTATCGTGATGAGGTAGCCGACGGTGTATTTTACGACAATGGTTTTAAGGAGTTAAATGAGTTCCTTGCTCCTGAGGCTGGTCGAGTATGTATGCAAGAAACAATTATGCGCTTCTTGACCGACTTTTGTGGATACTCTAGTGCTGAATCAGATAATGTTCGTCGTGGTATTGCAAAGAAGAAAGGTACAGAACAGCTTCTTCCTGAAATTGAACGCAGATTTATTGAGTATTCATCGACACATTATGATATTACTAAAGAGAGATGTCAAGAGGTTATCAAGCCGTTCTTGCAGATTATTCTTGATGCATCCTCATACGGATTCAGCTGGAACCATTCCGACGCATATAGTTGTATTGGTTATATATGCGGATACTTACGTCACTATTATCCTCTTGAATTTCTAACTGCTGCCTTTAATACCTTTACCGGCAAAGAAGACAAGATTGTTGCTATTACTAAATATGCTAACAAGGCTGGAATTAAAATTCAACCACCTAAATTTAGATACTCTCGGAGTGGTTATCAGATGGATAAGGAAACAAATAGCATCTACAAAGGCCTTGAGTCGATAAAATACCTCAATGCCGATGTGTCTGAAAAGCTTTATGAAATGCGCGATACTCAATTCGATAGTTTCATTGACTTCTTAAATATTTCACCTCTGAACTCTCGTCAGTTGGAAATACTCGTAAAGCTCGACTTCTTTCAAGAGCAGTTTGGAGGTTCTCTAAAGTTGCTTAAAATTATTGATTTGTATAACTTGTTACACGGAAAAAAGCAGCTTAAAAAAGAGAAAACCACGTTACCCACTGAGATTTTATCTCAATATTGTATCTCCGAAACTGAGAAGATGTACAAATTTGACGAAGAGCATATGAATGCAATGCTTGCCGACCTATGCAATCGCATACCAGATCAAAGCATTCCGTTGCAGACAAAACTTCAGACAGAGCAAGAGATGTTAGGATATATTTCACATATCGATCCTTCGAGACCTAACTCGGCAGTGGTTATGAATCTTGATTGTAAGTACTCTCCTAAGGCAACCCTTTATCTTATTGCATCTGGCAAGACGATAACAGCCAAAATTACGAAAAAACTTTATCAATCAAATCCGTTCTGTACAGGCGATGTGCTTAACTATCGATCCGAACAACGTCCTAAGTGGAAAAAAGTTAATGAGGAGTGGGTCCAGGATGCCACAGCTGGCTATGATACTTGGCTCACTTACTATACCATTGAATAATAAGGAGATCCTATGAAAATTAATGTAGATACAAAATATAATGTTGGTGATACCATTTATATAGCAGAAAGTTATAACGGAGAGTACTTTCCGAGCCAAGCTTGTGAGATAATCAAAATCCACCTGTTATGTTTCGGTGTTAATTTTCTGGCAGAAAGAGTATACGAAATCAAGAACCAAGGATTCCCGGAATTAATTAGTGAGAGTGCTTGCTTTGCTACTTATGCAGAATGCACCAAATGGTGTGAAGAACACAATTGAAATTTTTGGTATTTTACCAATTGACAAAACAAAATGATTGATATATAATGATAGCACAATCGATGAAAGGAGAAAAATAATGACTCGTACACATATTAGACTCGACACGTTAACCGATGTGCAGAAGTTCGTAGCCACAATGGGCAGCTTGCCTCACCAGGTGTGGCTCGAAGACGGCGATGGTTGTCGCGTGAGTGCCTCAAGCCTTCTAGGTGCCCTCTATAGTTTGGAATGGAGCAACATCATATGCTTCTGTGAGGCTGATATTAATATACATCTGATGCCGTGGGCAATATAAAATTGTGAATAAATTGTAAATGATTTTCAAGTTCTATTGACAAATAAAGGAAGATATGATATCATAATAACACAATAAACAATACGAAATGATTGAGGAGAAAACAATGAATCCAGTATTTTTTATCGGTTTATTTGCTGGTGGAGCAATAGCATGGCTGTTATTATCATTTCTCTACAAGCCGATTGGTTCGCTTGTACAGAAACTAATGAATGACGCCAAACAAGTAATGACAGAAGAAGATAACAAAGGAGAAAAATAAATATGAAAAAAAGAATGCTTGGAGCTACTATTTTAGCAATCATTATTTTTGGTGCACTGATTTGTGGACTTATGTGCCTTGAAAGAGTGCCGACAGGATATGTAGGTGTTGTGTATAATATGAATGGTGGTGTTGACGGAGAGATTCTTTCACAGGGATGGCACATTGTAGCGCCCACCAAGAAGGTAACTACATATTCTATTGGTATTGAGCAGTCTTACTTGACCGCAGCAAACAAGGGAGATTCTAAGCAAGATGAAAGTTTTAATATTCCTACATCCGATGGTAAGACTGTAAGAGTCGATCTTGAATTTTCTTACAAGTTTGATTCAGAGAGAGTAGCAGAGACATTTATACTGTTTAAGGGTATGTCTGGTGAGACAGTAAAGAACTCGTTCATTAAGCCTAAGATTGTAGCATGGACTCAGGAGATTTCGGCAAATTACCCTGTAACTGATATTTTTGGAGATAAGAGAACTAAGATTAATGCTGAACTTGATGTGTATTTAAAGAGTAAGTTTCAGCCTTATGGTATTATTATTGACACGGTTAACTTTACCAACATTTCGGTAGATGATGAAACTGCTGCCGCAATTCAGAAAAAGGTAACCGCACAGCAGGAACTGGAGCTTGCAGAAATCGAGGCAAGAACTGCACTTATCCAGGCGGAAAAGGACAAACAGGTTGCATTGACAAAGGCAGAAGCTGAGAAGGAAGTTGCCCGCATTGAGGCCGAGAAGATTCTTGTAGCGGCAGAGGCTGCAGCACAGGCTATTCGTATCAAGGCAGAGGCAGAAGCTGAAGCTAATAAGAAGATTGCAGAGTCTCTTACTCCTGAACTGCTTGATAAGATTAAGTACGAGCAGTGGTCCGGTAATCTGCCCAATATTATGGGTAGTGACTCTCTCATTGTTGATACTAGAGGCGAGTAATTTGTGAACAAATTGTAAATGATTGCAAAACCCTATTGACAAATTAAAACAGATATGGTAATATATAAACACAACGAAATGATTGAAGGTGATTGAATGCGTGATCCCAAGCGAATCGATATTGTGTTGCAGCAGTTAGCAACACTATGGAAAGAAACTCCAGATTTAAGGTTAGGGCAGATGATACTCAATGTAATGAATGATGTCCAGCTTTATTATATCGAGGATGTCGATTTAATTTCAACCCTAGAACATCATTATCGTAGCAAGTAATAAGATTGAGTAGTGAGTATAAATCCATACAAACCATCATTCCAACAATTAGCGTGCACTGATTGATTTGGAATGATATGTATGAAAAAGTAAGGTCAAACAAGTAATACTTAGTCGGTATGATATAGACTCGGTGGAAGTGGATGCATACACGAACCCACCCCTTGCTCCCGTAGGTGTAAGTCCTACGGCTCAATCAAACTCTGGGAAGGTAGCTCAGTTGGTTAGAGCACGTAATAATTGAGATTTGATAAAATCTTAAACTGCAATTTTACATTTGAGCTGGTAACTCCGAGGTCGTGGGTTCGAGTCCCACCCTTCCCATTAATATGCGTGGATAGCCTAATTGGTAAGGCAGAAGTACATATGTTCAATGTGTCGAGTTTGACGCTAACAGCAATTGTTATAACAGAAGATTTTGTATTGTAGGTTCGAGTCCTACTCCACGCAACAATATCGAGAGGTGGCGAAACGGTAGACGCAGTGGAACCCATATGCTAGTCTTGTTAAAGACTACCTCAGCGAATGTACGGACTTAAAATCCGCCGACATTTCTGTCATGATGGTTCAAATCCATCCCTCTCGGCCAATTTAAGGCACTCACAGCAACTTTACATATCTTTGCCAAAGAAGAGGGTTATAGTGCCTTGTTATTTAAAAGAGAGACTAACAGCAATTTATAATTTAATTGGTGGAATTAAATGGGTTACTTATTACATATGGGTGCTTAATAATAGTCTCTCGTCATTAATTATATCTAAAGACACACACAGCAATCTTAACAGGAATAGACTTTTAATCTATATAACCTTATGTGTCTTGGATTGTTATTATAAATTAAAATTTTGGAGGAAAACAAAATGGCATTTATGAATGCAATCAAAACCGAACTTAACAATGAAACTATGCTGACTGAAAACGGCGCAGTGGCATACAGAACCTCAGGTAAGAAACTGCTTGATTTGAACTTCGCCGTTGCTTCTCTCAGAGGTGCTTCTGAGCAGACCATCATCAACAAGTTTATGGATGCTTATTGGGAGAATCCGGTGCTTGCCGTCAAGTGGCTGTTCTACGTCCGTGATATCCGTGAGGGTATTGGAGAGCGCAGACTGTTTAGAATTATTCTGAAGCAGCTTGCCCAGGATAAGCCGGATGTAATTCGTACTATATTTAACTTTGTCCCTGAATTTGGACGATACGATGATTTGTGGGGTCTGCTTGATACTGACCTTAAGGATAGTGTTGTATCGGTTATCACCGAGCAGCTTATTGAGGACAGATCGAACATGAAGAACGGTAAGTCCATTTCTCTTCTTGCTAAGTGGCTGCCCTCAGAAAATGCATCTTCTAAGAACACTCAGAGATATGCAACTATGATTCGCAAGGGTCTTGATATGACTTCTCGAAACTATCGCCAGATGCTTTCCGAGATGCGTAAGTATATCGACGTAGTTGAGCGCAAGATGTCTGCAAAGCAGTGGGGCGAAATCAATTACGAAGCAGTTCCTTCTCGTGCAAATCTTATTTACAATAATGCCTTCCTTCGTAATGATGAGGAGCGTCGTCGTGAATATCTTGGTAAGCTTGAGAAGGGTGAGGTTAAAATTAATGCCGGCACTCTATTCCCTCACGATATCGTACACAAGTATATGTCTGGTGGTATGTGGAGCCAGTCATTGAAGTCTCTTGATGCAACTCTCGAAGGTCTGTGGAAGGCTCTGCCTGACACCGTTAAGGGAGAGGGCAATACTATTGTAGTCGCAGATGGTTCCGGCAGTATGACTACCAATGTCGGTGGTGGCACTAGTGTTACCGCTCTTGATGTAGCCAATGCTCTTGCAATTTATTTTGCAGAGAGGTCTTCTGGTGAGTTTAAGGATAAGTATATTACTTTTAGTTCTAGACCTCAGTTGGTTGACTTTAGCAATGCAAAGACTCTGCACGATAAGATTCAGATTGCGCTGAGACATAATGAGGTCGCTGATACTAATATTGAAGCTACCTTCGACTTGATTCTTAGAACTGCGGTTAATAACAATATGACACAGGAAGATATGCCCAAGAACATTCTGATTATCTCTGATATGGAGTTTAATAGTGCTGTGGGTTGGCACTATCCCTCCGAGACCTTGTTTACTACTATTGCTAAGAAGTATGTTGCCCACGGATATAAGCTTCCTCGACTCGTGTTCTGGAATGTTAATAGCCGTACTGGTGCAATTCCTGTAAAGGAGAACGACCTTGGTGTTGCTCTCGTGAGCGGCTTCAGTGTCAATATTGTCAATATGGTTATGTCTAATAAGCTTGATCCTTACGAGTGTCTGCTTGATGTACTCAACACTGAGAGATATCAGGTTATTGAGGATGCCATCAAGGACATTTGTTAAGAAATTGTAAATAAACAAGAAAAGGTATTGACAAATACTTACAGTGTGATATAATAGTTACACAACGAAATGATTAAGTAGTGAGTATAAAGCCGTATCAAGTATGCCACGAGTACGAACCATTTCGACAGAGACCGTACACCTCTGAAATGGGTGGCAGAGATTAGAAGTCTAGTGTAGGAGGACAGCACGCTGGCTCATTGAGGGCCGGAAGGATTGGGTTCGAGTCCCAATGGCTTCGACCAAATAGAAAATCTCTTAAAAATATAAGATATGAAAAATGTGTGTAAAATTAATTAGATGTTGGTCGCAAGTGGATTGATTGAATAGACCGTGAGACGCTACTGCAGGAGCAAACCTCACCACACATCCTATAGGTGAAAGTCCTATAGCTTAATCACAATGTGCGGTATTAACTCAATTGGCTAGAGTATCTGACTTCCGATCAGAATGCTGTCGGTTCGAGTCCGACATACCGCTCCACACAAAGCATGTATCCACTAATGAATTTAAGTCTCATATTGGTTGAGATACTGATTTCAGAATGTCTAAAGGAGCTTGTCATCGAAGATGCGGATACAGTTAATTCGATGGTCCAAGTGTACACGGAGTAGAGTGCTCGAAACGATATGTTGAGCAAGCAGTACATTAAGAAGTATCGTGGCAGCCGGAGAGACGGCAATTATATGGGGCGGTAGCCGAACTGGCATAGGCAACGGACTTGGGAGATTGGTGTAACGGAAGCACAATAATCTAGTAATGAGGTCTGAGTTCAATTCTTGGGTCTTCCACCAAAAATCCGTAATCTGAGGGTTCGAATCCCTCTCGCCCTACCATATGGGAGAGTAGCGAATCGGCAAACGCGGCAGACTGTAAATCTGCTCCCGATTGGGGTAGTGGGGTCGGCACCCACCTCTCCCACCATATAGGGGTATAGCCAAGTGGTAAGGCACAGGACTTTGACTCCTGCATTCGAAGGTTCGAATCCTTCTACCCCTGCCAAGCCAGACAATATATAAACAGTGGGATTGGCTCCACAATTAAATTGAATACCACAGATGCGAATATAGGCGGCGCACATAAGCAAGGGGAAAGTCGTCGTTATCTCCACCAAGCGGGAACTGCTCCTATGGCTGAAGGTTCCTTGTGGTATCTATACAAGTAAGAAGAACGAAACTCTCTATCAAGCGGTGAAACGATATATCTGCTTGGAGGTGCTGATACCTATCAGATACTTTGTATAGCGTTATGGCCCTACCGATACGTTAAATCGGGGAATGTAGATAAGTGGGAATTACATGATCACGGCAAATATTAAAGATTACGAATAATTGGTATTGAGTTGGTTGCTACAAACCAATAGGCCTGCTAATTGATACTGGTTATCTCGGTAAATGAAACTAAATATAAAATGCAAAAGACTGAGGCGATTGCTGCCTTGAAAGACAGGAGCAGGCTTGAGAGAGCACCCACGAAAGAGAATTGAAGTTAAATGCCGAACAATCGTGGACTTCGTATTCTGACGCCTAACAGATGTGTCAGGTATTGGTGACAAGGATGAGGAAGTGGCTACGCAGACCAACTCAAGAGTGTCTAGGTGTAGAGTAGGTCGAATGTATTTTATATTTAGTGGATTTTATGCCAGAATGGCGGAACAGGTAGACGCAGTAGTCTCAAACACTACCGAGTAATCGTGAGGGTTCGAGTCCCTCTTCTGGCACCAATATGCGGGTATGGCGGAATTGGCAGACGCGCCAGACTTAGGATCTGGTGTCTTTCGATGTGCAGGTTCGACCCCTGTTACCCGCACCAGACAAGTTCCTTTTAATGCTAGCAATAAGGAATAACAAAGCCGAAAGGTGAAAGGGTGTTCCTCAGAGAGGTTCGAAACTCGAAGAGTAAGAAAGGTATGTAGCCCGCTTGTTGCCAATTTTATATGCACCATTAGCTCAGATGGTAGAGCACATGACTTTTAATCATGGAGTCCGGAGTTCGACTCTCCGATGGTGCACCAATTATCGAGGATGTGGTGTAACGGTAGCACGCGCCCCTTGGGAGGGTGAGGACGAAGTTCGAATCTTCCATCTTCGACCAGTTTGGGGCGATGTCCGAGTGGCTGAAGGAGGCGGTCTTGAAAACCGTTGGCGGGTCATACCGCCCGTGGGTTCGAATCCTACTCGCCCCGCCAAATAGGACTATTGGAAAACCATTATAAAATGGAATGTCCTGTGGTTTTAGTCCACCGTCTCAAAGCAAGCCAATTTGTGGAGAGAAAGATTACGATAACATCTTGGAGGTGTTCCCTTGCACCTAATCAAGGAAGTTAAGTTGGGTGCCACGAAGTCATTTAAGACGCCAAGACCCTGTTGTTAGGGTGAGGAGTAGCGAATCAAGGTCTTTTTTGATAAGGTTAATAGCCGTATAAAGCAGCTGTGGTAAACGGAATTAGATAAACGGCCCAATGAAACTCCAACCTTATATTGCTCTCCCTGCGAAGCATTTACAAGCGATAATGATGCTATGATTGAACAAGGAAGCGAGTTTCCTTGCGGAGGGTTCGAGAAATAAGGAAGGAAATCAGACAATAACATCAGTAAGGAAGCATTAAACCCTACTAAGACAATAGGAACTTCGTACGTGGAACACTCGGAGGGCCAACTCCGCAATAAAGGTTGTGAAATCCACAGAAGCCTCGTGAGATTGAAACTGCTCACCTGATGTAATTTAAATGCAGAGTTGGCTGAGAGGCTTAAAGCAGCGGTCTACTAAACCGCCGACGCTCGTGAGGGCGTCCCTGGGTTCAAATCCCAGACTCTGCGCCATATAGGGGTGTCGTCTAATGGTAAGACAGCAGTCTCCAAAACTGTGCCGAAAGGTTATCGGGGTTCGAGTCCCTGCACCCCTGCCAATACAGTGCCTACGAGTCAGTAAAGAAGCCGCAATTAGTGGTAGCCTGGGGTGTGGAGTGACTTTTAGCTGTGAGAGCTATCGGGGTGAACACTGTATATACAGAGGTTGGTTCGATTCCAACTTATCATTTTATTTAAGGAGAAACAACTATGAACATTGAACTGAAGAAGAAGAATATTGAAATTCGTATAGCACAGCTTGAGGCACGTGGTGGCAATGACGCCATCATTAAAAAGCTTAAGAGAGAGCTAAAAAGGCTTGGTGCATAATTATGGCACTGATACTCGATGGCAAGACCGTCGCACAGAAAATTAAAGATGAACTTGCTACTGCTTGTGCAAACCAGGAGATTACGTTAACCATCTTCCAAGTAGGAGACAATCCAGCATCCAACACTTATGTCCGTAATAAGCAGAAAGCATGTGATGAGGTTGGAATTAATAGCAAAGTCGTTAAAATGGGTGCAAGTGCTTACGAGGAATATCTTCTGATAAAACATTTATGTAACGAAGAGAGTAATGGTATTATGGTTCAGTTGCCGTTGCCTCCTGATTACGATGAGCATTTCTTTTTGAATTGTATACCTCCGAGTAAGGATGCAGATTGCCTAACAGATGAAGCTCTCGGAAGGTTCTACTCATCCAATAATCCCGACATTGCTCCTTGTACTGCCCAAGGCATTATAGACCTACTTGATTACTACAACATTCCGATCGAAGGTAAGCGTGCTGTAGTAGTCGGACGTAGTAACATTGTTGGCAAGCCTATTGCCCATTTGCTCACTTGTAGAAATGCTACGGTCACCGTATGCCATAGCAAGACTCCTAATTTAAGTGAGTACACAAAGCAAGCAGATATCTTAGTTGTTGCTATTGGTAAACCTAAATACATCACATCCGATATGGTTAAAGATGATGCCGTGGTGATTGATGTTGGCATCAATCGTGATGAGAACGGCAAGCTTTGTGGAGATGTTGATTTCGAGCAGGTGGCTCCAATAGTATCAGCCATCACTCCCGTACCCGGTGGTGTTGGTCCAATGACGGTCGCAGAGTTGCTGAAAAATACGGTTAAATTACATAACAAGACAAAATGATTGACATAAGACTACATCCTATGATATAATTAAAGTGTTAAATAGCCGACAGTTTAACACTACAAAATGATTATATTAAAGGATGTGGTTTTATTTATGGAAATTATTGATGTCAAATATGATTGGGCAGGTGCTTTAGCTAAAAGAATTGCTATTGATATGATAGTATTACATCATGCAGATGCATCATCTTGTACTGCTAAAGACATAAATTGGTGGCATATATGCAGAGGTTATAGTGGAATTGGGTATCATTATTTTATTAATAAGAAGGGTGAAATCTATAAAGGCAGACCCGATAATGTGATTGGAGCCCACGCCAAAGGGTTCAATTCAACTAGTATTGGCATTTGCTTCGAAGGCCAATACAACAAGCAGGTGATGCCTCAAGCACAATTAGAAGCCGGCAAAGAACTCGTTGCATATCTAAAGAAGAAATACAATATAACCAAAGTAAAGAAACACAAAGATCTGATGGCTACTGATTGCCCAGGTTCGCTGTTTCCATTTGAAGAAATTGTCGGACAAGAGCAAGAGAATCTCGTCTTATCATTTCAAAGAGCAGCCGTAGCCGATGGATTTAAGTTCCCCAAATATGGATGTGATGGCAGTTATGGCAACGAGACAAAATCCGTTATGCAAAAGTGTGTAGTGAAGAAAAGATTATTCTATAAATATAAGAATGCTACTAAATTAGTCCAAAGACTCCTGGGCATTAAACAAGATGGACTATGCGGCAAAGATACTGATGCTGCCATTAGAAAATTTCAAAAAGAACATAATCTAGAGATCGATGGTGCGGTCGGAGTTAATACTTGGAAGGCTCTGTTAGGCATCAAATAATACGAAGGAAGGGCAACCTTCCTTTATTTGTTAACAAATTGTAAATGATTTCAAATAGCTATTGACAAACACGATAGTTATGCTATAATGATAACACAACAAAGTGATTGGGAGGGAACGAAATGTTTATTTGCATTGAATGTGGACGCACTTTCGAAGACCCCGTACATTGGGAAGAAAAACATAATCTTGACACTCCACCTTATGAGCAGATGTCCGGCTGTCCTTATTGTTATGGGGCATTTACAGATGCTCATAGATGTAAGAATTGTGATGAAATCATCGATGGAGAGTATGTCAAAATTAATAATGATAGATATTGCAACGGTTGTTATTTAATTTATGAACTTGGTGATGAAAATATATAGTAATAGGAGAATGCAATGAGTACAAGAAAATTTGAAAAAGGTGACAAAGTACAAGTTATTAGTGATTGCCAGTCTTATGGTAAATGCGGAGTCTTTATACAATATCTCGGATATTATGGTGACGCCGTTCAGGTTCGATTAAACAATGGATGTACACAAAATTATAATGAGAGATCATTAAAATTAATAAAGAATACAGAGGAGAAAAGTATGAAATTCATAGGCAATTACAAAGTGGCATTGGTTCAGTTTCTTCAGGGTACTAACACCGTCAAAGGATATGCATTTGCATTATTCGATGATGATATTGGTGTAAATGACACGGTGCTCTGTGACACATCTAATGGATATGGAGTGGCTAAGGTAACCGAGATTATTCCTAATAAAGAATATAGCGGTGTGGCACCCACCAAAGAGATTATTTGCAAGGTTGATTTTAGTGCTTTTGAACAGCGTCAGACCAACAGAAAACAGGCACAGGAGCTTCAGAAAGAGATGGACAAGAAGGTTCAAGAGATACAGGAGCTTGCACTGTACGAAATGATGGCTGCAAAAGACCCTGAATTAAAGGAAATGCTTGAGCACTATAAGCAGCTTCTTATGTAAACAATACAAAATGATTAAAGGAGAAAAGAATGTATAACGCTTATATTACAAGAATTAAGAACCTACATAAGCATCCTAATGCTGATAGGCTTCAAATTGGTGAGTGTTTCGGCAATGTTGTAATCGTTTCTATGGAGTACGAAGACAATCAGCTCGGTGTGTACTTCCCCTCGGATGGTCAGCTTTCCGTAGAGTTTGCCGATGTCAACAATCTGCTTCGTAAGAAGGATGAGAATGGCAACAATGTTGGCGGTTATATGGACCCAGACAAGAGAAACGTAACGGCAATTAAGCTTCGTGGAGAGAAGTCAGATGGTCTCTTCCTTCCCTTGAAGTCGCTTGAGTCCTTTGGAGATATCACTACTCTTCGTGAGGGCGATAGAATCGACAACTTCAATGGACACGAAATTTGTTGCAAGTATGTGCCCCGTCGGAATGTACGACACGGACATCCTTCTAATGGTAACAAGACTCGCAAGAAGAAGAATGCACCTATTGCACCTCTGTTTGTGGAACACGCCGATACAGAGCAGCTTGCATACAATCTCGGTGCATTTAAGGCGGGTGACGAGATTGAGATTACATTGAAGATGCACGGCACTTCTCAGAGAACCGGATACCTTCCTGTACTTCAGGGATATAAGAGAACTCTGCTCGATAAGATCCTTCGTCGTGAGGGCAAACCTATCTACGATTGGGACTATGTATCTGGTACTCGTCGTACTGTTCTTGAAGATTTTGAAGGTGGATATTATGGAAGCAATGCTTTCCGTGAAGCGCATTCAAAGTTCTTTGAGGGTAAGCTCTGGAAGGGTGAGAGTGTTTACTATGAGGTAGTTGGGTTTACCGATAATGGTACTCCTATTATGGCAACTTGCTCTAACAAGAAACTCAACGATAAGGAATTCGCAAAGCAGTATGGTGAGGAGACCGTGTTCTCTTATGGATGTTCTCCAGATGCCTATATTACTCAAAGATTTATTGGTATTGATACCATCGAAGAGGAGAGGGTTCCCAATCCCATTCCTCAGTCTGATATCTATGTATATCGTATGACTATGACCAATGAGGATGGTGATGTAGTCGAGTACACTCCTGACTTTATGAGATATAGATGTGAGCAGATGGGAGTTAAGACTGTTCCTGTCCTTTGGAAGGGTACTATTCCTTATACGGTAGACGACATTGGCTCTGCTATTCCCGGTCACAGAATTATGCTTAAAGAAGGAGAAAACGCTGGAGACTGGATTAAGGGTGTAGCAGAACAGTATTACGATGGTCCCGACCCTATCGGCAAGGCCCATATCCGTGAAGGTGTAGTAGTTCGTATTATCAACCGTCCTAAGTTCTGTGCATACAAGCATAAGAACTGGTTCTTTAAGGCTCTTGAGGGCATTGTTAAGATTGAGGCTGAGGCTCCTGATATGGAAGAAGCCGATGGACAGGTAGAGGAGAACTCCAATGACAATTAAAAAGTATATTATAAAAACCACGGCAAAGATTATCATTTTTGCTATCATCTCTATTATCGCTCTCACCCTACTTCAATCCCCAGTTATCGATAATAACCTTGCCTTAGGGCAGATGGAAAACAGTGATGCATTGTTTATCCTGATGGACATATACAATAAAATCACTCCTATTATTTCAGTCATCTATGGTTGTATTACTGCTATATTTGTAGGAACAATCATTTATGATATATACAAATTTATTTCAAACAAAAGAAAGGTAAAAGAAAATGAAGAACATTAAGAGAATTGTTATCCTTGCTATTATGCTGATTATGGCGTGTGCCAGCTTGACGAGTTGTCGTAAGCCCTATGATAAGCCGGAGTTTGTAACCATCGAGGCGTCTCAGACTGCCTTCCTCGTGCCTCTTGTAGGAGATTCGAGCAATCAGGCAAGTTTTGAGTCCGAGGAACTGCTTCTCCAGGCCAAGGTAGCCACTAAGGAAATTCAGATTCCTCACCGTTGGGTACAGACTGGACGTAGACATTGGATGGGTGATTGGCGTCCTTCGGCAACTCTGATTGTCGTTGAGCGTAAGCCTGTATCTCGTTCTTGGGAGTCTGGCAACACCACGGCTGAGAGTGCCAATAAGGCTATCTTTGGTGAGACCGCTGATGCAATTGGTGTGTATGTAGGTATGAACTGTACTGCTCTCATTGAAGAGGGTGATGCAGCTAAGTTCCTTTATCGTTATAACAACACTCCTCTTGAAACTGTAATCGATACCGATATCAAGAAGATGGTCGAGGATGAGTTCAATATGGCTACTTCTAAGTATAAGAGTACCGAGTTGCACAATAATAAGGAATCCATTATGCAGACTATTAAGGAGAATGTTATTCCTTATTTCAAGAATTATGGCATCACTATTACCGTCCTTGGCTTGAAGGAAGGTATCTCTTTTGAGAATCCCGAAATCCAGGAGGCACTCGATGCAAAGTTTGCTTCCGAGCAGGATCTTGTAATTCAGCAGAATAAGAACGAGGCTGCTCTGGCTAAGGCTGAGGCTGAAGCTGAAGCAATAAAGATTGCCGCAGAAGCTGAGGCTTATCAGATTAAGGTTAAGGCTGAAGCAGAGGCGGAGGCTAACAAGAAGCTTGCCGAGTCTATTACCCCCGACCTTATTGATTACCAGTATGCACAGGCTTGGAACGGTGAACTTCCTACCTATATGGGTGGTGAAGGTACGGTGCCGGTACTCGACCTCACTAAATAAAGGAGTTTAAAATGCTACATTCTTATCAGAAGCCTCTCGTGGGAAAGTCTGTAGGTGTTGTATTTGGTTCATTTGCCCCTCTTCATCAGGGGCATTTGGACCTTATTATGCAAGCTAAGAAAGAAAATGATGGTGGCTGCATTGTAATTGTTTGTGGATATGATGGCGATAAAGGCGAACCACTGATGCCTCACAACAAGCGTTATCGTTATGTGCGCGAGTTCTTTGCCGATGATGATTTGGTTGCAGTTTATGCCATCAATGATAGTGAAATTGGCATTGCAGGATATCCCAATGGTTGGCCTGGATGGATGTCTGAATTTAATCGAATATGGAATAAGGCAGTGGATTATAGCAAAAGTCTTATTCCTCCACATAGAGTTTGGTATGTCGGTGACCAGATTTATTATAATGACCTAATTAATATGTGGCATGAAGATGCAGTTATCATTGACCGTACAGCCACCAATCCTATATCGGCAACAATGATTCGTAATAATCCCATTAAATATTGGGATAAAATCACTTTCCCATTTCGCAGAGTATTTAGCACCAATATTCTGATTTGTGGCACGGCATCCGAAGGCAAGAGCACTTTGACTGCTGACCTTGGTAAATATTTTAATGCTCCGTATAGTTGGGAGTGGCCCAGAGATTATATGGAAGAAAGTTGTGTATCTGATTGGGAACTTGATGGTGCAGATTATATGGCATTTCTTGAAGGTCAATATAAACTCAATAAAAAGTTAATCAACTCTCCGGCTAACCAGGGCATATTCTTTGCAGACTCGGATTCTATGGTAACACGTATGTATGCTGAATATTATGCTAAAGATGATAGCTGCGCACTGACATCCGAAGAGTTTGATAAAATTGCTGTTATGGCTGATGAAATTACTCGTAAGTCTAGATGGGACAAGATTTATTTGCTTTGCCCTCACGGTGTTTTTGTAGATGACCATTCACGTTTTATGGCTCATTCGGGTATGAAAGAGCGTCAAGAATTATTTGAGATTTTGTGCAATAATATCAAAGCATCGGGCAATTGGGACAAGGTCACTATACTTGATGGTGGCTATTGGAACAACTTTAAAAGAATCGTAGAAGATATTAGGGAGATTATTGAGAATGGAAAACATTAAGCGATGGGTTAAGAATGAGTTTTGGACAGGCTACACACTGTTCGAAAAGTTGTTTATGTTGTCTATGGTGTTGATGCAGGTCATTGTATATTGCATTGCACCAGAGTCGTGGATAAGTATGATTTCGGGTTTGGCGGGAGTGATTTCTGTTGTTCTATGTGCCAAGGGTAAAATATCCTTTTATTTTATCGGATTCGTACAGACCATTACATATCTAGTGCTTGCATGGGAAGCTCGTTATTATGGCGAGGTTATTGAAAATGTCTTTTACCTAGTAACGATGATTTGGGGCATTTTCCTTTGGAAGAAGAATATGACCAAAAATGAAGATGGTTCTTCGGACGTTACATCCAAAAAGTTTACAGGTTTACAGTGGTTGCTGTCCATTGGAGGCACTATTATTCTTACCCTAATTACTGGTTACTTGCTCACTTTAATTGGTAGTGAAGAGGCATATGTTGATGCAGCCACTAATGTAATGGCAATCTTTGCACAGATGTTAATGATTTGGCGCTTTAGAGAGCAGTGGATTTGGTGGATTGTCATTGATATCTTCTGCATTTATCTTTGGTTTGTTGCCGGCAATTGGTGCTTGGTCGCTATGTATATTGCTTGGACTATCAATTGTATTTATGGTTGGTATAACTGGAGTAAGTTGAATAAACAGCAGAGCGTAAGGAGTTGAATTAATGAATTTTCATAGCGATGAATGGATTATGGATAAAATGCGAGAGCATTATGAAGACGCTCTTAAACAATATCCTGAAGATCGAATTGTCGGTATCTTCTATCAAGGCAGTGGTAATTACGGATTGGATTATGAAGATTCCGATGTTGATACTAAATGTGTATTGACCCCTTCTCTTAAAGAACTTACCGAAAGTGTTACAACTAGTATTACTTATGTAAGAGAAAATGATGAGCATATTGATTTTAAGGACATTAGAGTTATGCTTGAGACTTTCCGGAAATCCAATCTGAACTTTTTAGAGATTCTATACACAAAGTATTACATCATAAATCCCATATATGCAGAAGAGTGGAACAAGCTTATTCAGGCGAGAGACTCCATTGTTAAGATGAACCTACCTTCTCTGATTAAATCAATGAAGGGAATTGCTGGTGAAAAGTATCACGCTATGGAACACAGATATCCCTCTAGAATGGAATGGATAAATAAGTATTCGTATGATCCAAAACAACTGCATCATCTCTTTAGAATCAAAGAATTTATGTGTAGGTGGATCGACGGTGAGCCTTTTGAGGAGTGCTTAATTTCTTGTGAACCTGAGTGGCTTGTCGATGTCAAGAAGGGTAAATACAATATTGATGACGCAAGACAACTTGGTAAGGGAGCTATGGACTATATTCAAAGAAAGTATGACGACTACCTTAAAACTTGTGATAACACTATAAATGAATCAATATATAAACTTTTTGAAGAGGTGTCTTATAACATTATTAAGACAGCAATAACGCTTGAACTGACCAAAGGAAGTGATTAAATGACGATGGATAATATTAAAGCAATGCTACAAACACCTGAGTATGCTTTTCTCCGAACCAATGAACATTTAGGTTCGAACATTATTTTGCTCACCCTTGGTGGTAGTCATGCATATGGAACAAATGTTGAGACATCGGATGTCGATATTCGTGGTTGTGCCCTCAATGCCAAAGATGAGATTCTGACGAATAAAAATTTTGAGCAGTTCGTCAACGAAGAGACCGACACTACTATTTATAGTTTTAACAAATTGATTTATTTGTTGATGAATGTTAATCCAAATACGGTGGAGTTACTCGGTTGTAAGCCAGAGCATTATTTATATCTGTCACCGATAGGCAAAGAACTACTTGACAACCGGCATTTGTTTTTATCACAGAAATGTATCTACTCTTTTGGTGGATATGCAAACGCCCAGCTACGCCGACTTGATAATAAAGCTGCAAGGCTAGTGGCTCAGTCTGAACAAGAAACTCATATCCTCAAAAGTATCGAGCATGCATCTTATACATTTAAAGAGCAGTTCTTTCCATATGATGAGAGTGCCATCAAATTATATATAGATAAATCAGACCGTGAAGATTATGATACTGAAATTTTTATGGATGTTAATCTGAAACATTATCCATTGAGAGACTATAAAGATATGTGGTCATCAATGCAGACCATTGTCAAAGATTACTCTCGATTAGGTAAGCGCAACACCAATGCTATCGAACACGGAAAATTGGGTAAGCATATGATGCATTTGGTTCGTCTATATCTAATGTGTCTCGACATTCTTAATTATGGTGAGATTATTACATATAGAGAGAAGGACCATGATTTTCTAATGAGCATTCGAAACGGTAAATATCTGGATGAAAACAGACAGCCTATACCGGAATTTTTTGATATAGTTGCCGACTTGGAAAATAGGCTCGAAAAGGCTAAGACTACTACACAGTTGCCACCACAACCCGATTATAAACGCATAAACAAATTTGTTGCTTCGGTTAATGAACGTATTGTCAAAGGAGAAATCAATGAATAGACCATCCCTTATTTTACTTGTAGGCATCCCCGGTTCTGGCAAGTCTACATATGCAAAAAAATATATTCCAGATTACCCCAAGCAAGCCGTTCATCTTTCCTCGGATTCTATTCGTGCCGAGTTGTATGGGAACGAGTCCATTCAAGGCAATCCTGCCGACGTCTTTTCTTTAATGCAGAAGCGAGCAGTTGAAGCACTTAATAATGGTTATGATGTATTGTATGACGCCACGAACATCACAAGAAAAGATAGGGCGGGTATTATTGGTATGTGTCCTAAGTTTGCGAAGATTGAGTGTCATATTATTTGGGCACCTATTGAGGTGTGTATCGAGAGAGACTCCAAGAGAGAACGTACCGTTGGCAAAGAAGTGATTGATAGGATGCTTAAGAGATTTCAGGCCCCATATTATGATGAGGGTATAAGCCTCATTAAGATAGTTGGCCCCGATTATTTCAACCAAACCTCATATCACAATAAATGTTTTAATAATATGAACATCCCACATGATAACCCACATCACACTCTTGATATTTTAAATCATTGTCGGGAAGCTGCCGAATATATCACTTCGGACAATTTGAATCTAATTGCCGCCGCTGAAATGCACGATATCGGCAAACCTTATGTGAAAGCCTTCATTGATTCCAAAGGTAACACTTGTGAGACTGCTCACTATTACCAACATCACTGTGTTGGAGCGTGGATGGCATATGGATGTGCATGGGGTAATCCTTATGTGGCTTGGCTCATATCTACACATATGGATCCCTTTATGAATACTAAATACTATAATAATCTTCCACCCTTTCTTAAAAAAGATATAGATTTACTACACGAAGCTGATTTAGCAGCTCATTAATATAACAAAGGAGAAATAAATATGGATTATATTGAAAGTTTTGGAGCGATACCTTCGCCCTCAGATGTCCGTGACTACAAGGCAGTATGCACGGCTTCTGCTGAAGAATTTCCAGCTGAGTTTGAGCTACAGATGCCTGCTGTTAAGAACCAAGGATCGGTTGGAGCATGTGTTGCACATTCATTGGCCACCACCATCGAATATTTTAACTGTCATCAAGGCGATAGTACTGATGAGATGAGTGTCGGATTCATCTATGGCAATCGTGGCAACTATGATTATGACGGTGTAGGTATGATTGTTCGTGAAGCTTTGGCTCGTGTACAGAAGTGTGGCAGTGTCACCAAAAAGTGTTGCAGTTCATATGCCGAAGTACCTGCAATGATTACTTATATTCAGGGACAGCTTGCCGACCTTTTGCCCGATGCTTATCCCAATAGAATTACATCATATTATCGTCTAGATACCGATGATGCAATCAAGGCGTCTCTGATGCAGAATGGTCCGGTCGTTTTTGCAATGAATTGGTTTTCTGATATTCGCCTTGTAGATGGTGTGCTTGTTACCGAGCAAGTTCAATCCAAGTCATCTCATGCTATGGTGATTTATGGTTGGAATGAAACTGGTTGGAAAATCCAAAACTCGTGGGGAACAGGTTGGGGCAACCAAGGTCGTGCCATTCTTCCGTATAACATAGAAAGGCAAGAGACTTGGGGTATTGTTGATACCTATTCAGAAAATCTCCGTAAGAAGCAGGAAGAGATGTCTGCGACAAAAATTGCAGAGCTGTTGGCTAAGACCAACGAGCAAGAAGAGGAGATTGAGCGTCTCATCCAGTTGATTGACACATTTGTAGCAGATGACACAACCCAGGCTAAGGAGCTAGGCAGACTAAGTGACCGTCTCACCAAGCTTTCCGAGGAGTACAATGCTAATCAGCAGAAACTGTTGGAGTACGAGAATGAAATTCAGATGTTGAATAAGGAACTACTTGAGGTTAAGAAACCCTTCCAGAGTAATCTTGGTAAGCTCATTGCAAAGCTTTTGAATGTACTCATTCAGCTTTTTGCAAAGAAACAAATGTGAATAAATTGTAAATAAATAATACAACCTATTGACTAATTATTGGTATATGATATAATATATACACAACAAAATGATTATGCAATAGGCAAAACAAGCCCTTGCATATGATGTGAGGGCTTAATTTTATTTAAGGAGAAGTTATATGAAAAGAACGTTAATTGTCATCGATATGCAGAATGATTTTATCACTGGATCACTCGGCACCAAGGAAGCACAGGCTATTGTACCGAATGTAAAGAAGAAGATCGAAGAGTATAAGGCTCGTGGTGACGAGATTATCTTTACGAGAGATACTCATTCAACAGATTACCTTGAAACCAATGAGGGAAAGCATCTGCCCGTTGAACATTGTATCAACGGCACATATGGTTGGATAATAGCCAATGAAGTTAATTATCCTGAATATCAACATATCAACAAAAGAACTTTTGGTTATACACTTTGGGACTGTGAATTCGATTTTGAAGATGTTGAACTTATAGGTCTTTGCACCGACATCTGTGTAGTATCTAATGCTCTTATTCTCAAGGCAGAGTATCCCAATGCTCGTATTACCGTTGATGCAAGTTGTTGTGCCGGAGTAACACCTGAGAGCCATCAGGCAGCACTTACTACGATGAAGATGTGTCAGATTAATGTCATTGGAGAGTAATTATGATTAAAGTTAACGATCAGATAATTGAGCAGAATCATTTTCCCGATGGTACTTTGCTTATGAAGTACAATGCTGAGAGAGGAAAAGTGGGCACAATTACTTGGCAATATGAGTCCGATGCGGAACTATTTACGCTTTATAGTCTAAAGAAGCACCTTGAGCGTGTTGTGCCGGGATGGAATGTATATCTATATCTTCCTTATATCCCCCATGCGAGACAAGACCGAGTAAAAAGCAGAGAAGATGTGTTTACTCTTAAGTATTTTACAGAAATTATTAATTCATTGAAGTTTGAGAAAGTTTATGCTATCGATCCTCATTCTTCTGTGAGCGAAGCACTAATTGACAATATCGAGGTAATACCTCCTATTGATTTTATCAAACAGACCCTAAACAACATCGGTACAGATAATCTCTTGATGTTCTATCCCGATGAAGGTGCTATGAAGCGTTACTCTAGTATGGCAGAAAAGGAATACGCCTTTGGAATCAAGAAGCGTGACTGGGTAACTGGTAAAATTGAGGGTCTAGATGTGGCAGGATGCACAGACAAGATTAAGGATAGTAGAATCCTCATTGTCGATGATATCTGTAGCAGAGGCGGAACTTTTGTACATTCAGCGAGAAAACTCAAGGAACTCGGTGCAAAAGAAATCTATCTTTACATCACTCACTGTGAGAATACAATATTTGAAGGCGAACTTCTCAAGACCGATTTAATAAATAAGATATATACAACTAATAGTATTTTTACTAAAGAACACGAAAAGATTGAGGTATTTAAAATATGAAAAGAACCAATCCGATGTTGCTGATTGACTTTTACAAAGCAGTACACGCAGAAATGCTTCCCAAGGGCATTACTAAATCTGTATCTTACTTTACTCCTCGTATGAGCAGAGTTAAGAGATGGGACAAAGTTGTTATGTTCGGTCTTCAGGGATTCATCAAGACTTATCTAATTGATTATTTTAATAACGAGTTCTTCAATAGACCTTTTATTAAAGTCATCAGAGAATATAAGCGCATTATGGATGCAACACTTGGTGAGAATGCATATAATATTGAAAAAATTGAAAAGCTCCATCAGCTCGGTTATCTTCCCATCGAAATTATTGCTCTTCCCGAAGGCACTCTCGTGCAGATGCATGTTCCTATGTTTGGAATAACCAACACCCATCCTGACTTTGCTTGGTTACCTCAGTCCCTTGAAAGTCTTATCTCTGCCGAAATGTGGCATCCTATGCTAGCTGCTACGGTAGGTTATACTTATAGAGAGATCGTCAATAAGTATTATGGCCTCACTTGTGATGATAATATTCCGAGAGCAAGAGCACTTGGTGCATTTGATTTCAGAGGTGAAGAGTGTTTGCAGTCTGCCGAAAAGGCGGGTGCCGGATGGTGTCTGTCATTCCTGAATACCGCAACGGTACCTACCATTCCTTATCTTGAGGCTAACTACAATTGTGATTGCACCAAAGAGCCTGTGGCTTTCGGTTCACCTTCGACCGAGCACTCCGTTATGTGTAGTAATTATGCCGTTGATGGTGATGAGGAGACTCTGCTTAGAAGATTGCTCACAGAGATTTATCCTAACACAAGCTTCTCTGCTGTACTTGACTCCTATGATTATTGGAATGTAATTGAGAATATTCTTCCTAAGTTGAAGGATGAAATACTTGCTCATAATGGCTGTATGCTTATGCGTGGTGACTCTGGTGACTGTGTTGAGGTTGTTACTAAGACGGTCTTCAAGCTTTGGGATATCTTCGGTGGTACTGTAAATAGTAAGGGATACAAGGTACTTAATCCTCATGTAAAAGCTATTTATGGTGACAGTATTACGGTTCAGCGTTGTGAGCAGATTTATCAGATCCTTATGGAGAAGGGATTTGCTTGTGCTAATGTTGCTCTTGGTGTTGGCTCGTTCTCATTCCAGTGCATTGAGGAGGATGGTACCTTGAAGCCTTTCACCCGTGATACTTTCAGTTCTTGTATAAAGGCAACTTACTGTGAAATTGATGGTAAGCCTTATCCGATATTCAAGAATCCTAAGGATGGTGGTTTCAAGAAGTCTCAGAAGGGTTGCTGCATAGTATATGGTACGATTAATCCTAAAACTTGGGCTACCGAGATAAAATATATAGATGAACATAATTGGCAGGATGCTTATAATCACGAGCTTAATCTTTTTACAACGGTATTCAAAGACGGAACAATGGTTAAAGAACAGTCTCTTGCGGAAATTAGAAATGTTCTTCATGGAGGTAGCTTCTAATGAGTATTGTATTCAATCTTGATAAGAAGATAGATAAAAACAACTCCCGTGGCAAAAGAGCTGAATTGCTAGTGTACGATGAATGCAGTGATTTGTCGTTTGAGCCAGAAGGTAATATAATCGAAAGTCATATTGATGAAAATGGAATTGTTATAATTGACAAGTTCGAAATTACTGGAATATCAGCTTATGCAAAAAGAAAAAGAGAGGAAAAGCAAAATGATTAAACATATTAAATGTGACATTTTTGAGTCTGGTGCGGACGTAATTTGTCATCAGGTTAATTGCCAAGGTGTTATGGGCAGTGGTATTGCGAAGCAGGTGAGAGAAAGATATCCTAAGGTTTACAACGAATATAAACGCAGATGTGATATATATGCTCCAAAGGCTTTGCTTGGTACAGCACAATTTGTGGGAACTAGCGTGACATACCGCACTCCCTTTCTTGGTATATTTAATTTGTTTGGACAAGAAAATTTCGGTTATGATGGCAAGTGTTATACAGATTATACTGCTTTATATAAGTGTTTTGAAAAAGTTAAAGAAGATATTTATGGCGCAAGTCTCTCTGGAAAAGACAGATACACTATTGCCATTCCATACCTAATGGCTTGTCATCGTGGTGGTGGAGACTGGAATGTAGTCTATAAAATAATTGAAGAAGTTTTTGCGGACAGTGATTGTGATGTGCTGATTTGTGAATATAATGGAGGCTAATTATGTTTGATGCAGTAAAGGCAAAAAATGATTGTGTGCAGTGGATCAGAGATTGGTTCGAGGAAAATGGCAAGGGTTGTAATGCTGTGATAGGCATTAGTGGTGGCAAAGATTCTAGCGTTGTAGCTGCCTTGTGTGTAGAAGCATTAGGCAAAGATAGGGTATTTGGTGTAATGATACCGAATGGCTATCAGTCTGATTTAGATGATGCTTATACTTTGTGTGGCCACTTAGATATCAAAAACGGTGTAATAAATATAGAGCATATTGTTGACTGCTGTTTAGAAGGAACATATTGGGCTATGGGTGGCTTTAGAGAGAATATTATTGTTTCAGAACAAACCAAAACAAATCTTCCTCCTCGTATCCGTATGACAATGCTTTATGCTATTTCCCAGAGTATGAATGGTCGTGTTGCGAATACCTGCAACCTTTCCGAGGATTATGTGGGATACTCAACTCGTTGGGGAGATTCGGTAGGTGACTTTAGTCCTCTTGCCCATCTTACAAGTGATGAAGTAGTTGCCATTGGTGATGCTTGTGGCCTTCCTTATGAACTTACCCATAAAGTTCCGGCAGATGGTCTGTGCGGTAAAACTGATGAAGACAATCTTGGATTTACTTATGCGGCGCTTAATAAATATATTCTCACTGGAGAATGTGAAGACAAGGCAATAAAAGCAAAGATTGATGAGAAGCATCGTAAGAATTTATTTAAGCTTCAACCTATACCGAGCTTTGTACCTATAGGAGTACGTAATTATGATATTTAAGAATAAAAATAGTTTTAGCAGTGTGACTATTAACGGACAGACAATTACTTGCTCTGGAAGCAATGTTGTAATTCAAAATGGCAAAATTATTATTGATGGAAAGGTCATTCAATCGAACATCGGTAATAATGCTGAAGTCATTATTAATGGAGATGTCAATAAAATCGATTGCTCTGGTTCGGTTGAAGTACACGGTAATAGTGGCTCAATTGACTGTGGAGGCAGTTGCACTGTAGACGGGGATGTCAATGGGAGTATTGATGCTGGAGGGTCAATCACTTGTGGAAATGTATCTGGCGATATTGATGCTGGTGGTAGTGTGAGGTGTAAGAGATGAATAAGATTGAACGTATTAAAGAATTAGTTGAATTACTTAATAAAGCATCGGATGCTTATTATGTTAATGACAATCCGATTATGTCTGATAAAGAATATGACAAACTTTATGATGAGCTTGAGACTCTTGAAAAAGAGACTAATTATATTCTTTCGTCATCAGTTACTCAACAAGTACAGGGCAAAGTGCTTGATGGTTTTCAGAAGGTAACACATTCCAAGCCTATGCTTTCGGCAGCCAAGACCAAAGATGTAGATGAAATTAAGAAGTTT
Organism: Paludibacteraceae bacterium; assembly: GCA_045119815.1. Taxonomy (GTDB): domain Bacteria; phylum Bacteroidota; class Bacteroidia; order Bacteroidales; family Paludibacteraceae; genus Colicola. Next base: position 144,455 of record JBGVEC010000203.1, read on the forward strand.
ATAGGTAATCAGTCATTTTATGCGAGTTACAAACTCGATGGGTTGACCTTGGTTTGCATTTATGAGAACGGCAAGTTTAAACAGGCCATTACTCGTGGCACAGGTTTGATTGGTGAAGATGTTACAGAACAAGCCAAAATGATTGGAAATCTTCCTAGGATTATTCCTTATGATGGTTATCTTGAGCTTCGTGGTGAATGTGTTGTATCTTGGGAAAACTTCCATAAAATCAATGAAGGTCTTAATGAGCCATATTCTCATCCTCGTAATCTTGCCGCAGGAAGCCTAAGAAATCTTGACACTAATATTACAAAGCAGAGAAATCTGTCTTATGTTGTATTTGAATGTGTTTCGGATTTATTTGATGTTGATGGCTTGGCAGGCACAAAAGAAATGGAATTACGTTGGCTTGATATGATTGGTTTTGAAACAGTGGGAAGATGTGTGGGTGCAATAGATGACTGTATAGAAGCGATGCAACCAGATTGGTATAAGTTCCCGGTCGATGGTTTAATATTCGAGTTAAACAACAAAGCTTATTCCAAGTCTCTTGCATCAACAAGTCACCACGAAGGTTGTCGTATGGCTCTCAAGTGGGCAGATTCTACATATGAAACTGTGCTTCGTGATGTTGTATGGGATGTAGGACGTAGTGGTGTGATTAGTCCGGTAGCTGTATTTGATGAGGTTGACTTAGACGGTGCCTTAACTACAAGAGCAACGCTTCATAACTTATCTATTATTGAAGGTTTTGAACTTGGTATCGGTGACACCATCACGGTCTATAGATCAAATATGGTTATTCCAAAAATAGATGATAACTTAACACGAAGCAATACTCTGGTAATCCCAGACACTTGCCCATGCTGTGGCTCTGCCGCCGAAGTTAAGTACACTGACAATAGTAAGTTTTTGATGTGTACCAATCCTAACTGCTCGGCTAAATTACTTGCTAAGTTCACACACTTTGTAAGCCGTAATTGTGCCAACATTGATGGGTTAAGTGAAAAGACTCTAGAACAGTTAATTTCGGCTGGATTTTTACATAGTTATCGAGACATTTATGCCCTTACCGAACACAGACAAGCACTTACTAGACTTGAAGGTTTAGGTGAAAAATCCGTAAGTACTCTGCTAAAATCTATCGAAAAATCAAGAGAGATTAAGTTAGAAAATTTCTTGAATGCGTTAGGAATTCCGGGAATTGGGCTGAGCACATCTAAAACTATCGCTGATCATTTCAACGGTGACTACGATGAATTTATTTATGCACATTTCTGTGAGCACTTTGATTGGACCACACTAGAAGACTTCGGACAGGTGATGGAAGATAATATTAGTAAATACCTTGACAGCAATTTTGGTGAAATGCACGAGCTTGCTGCAGAGATGCATTTTATAAAGCCTGAGAAGAAGGTAATTATGGAAAATCCCTTTAACGGCAAGACCCTTTGTGTAACTGGAAAGCTCAATCACTTTACAAGAGACAGCATCAATGCCAAGATTACTGAACTTGGTGCAAAGGCTGCTGGATCGGTTTCTTCTAAAACGGATTACCTTATCACCAATGACGCCAGTGGTAGTAGCAAGTACAAGAAGGCCGTTGAATTGAATGTGCCGATAATAACCGAGGATGAATTTTTACAGATGATCGGAGAATAAAACACAAGGATGGTAGGACAATTGTAAACAAATTGTAAACTACCATTTTGTGTTATTGACAAAGTTAATTTAGGTGTGTATAATAATTACAAACCAAAATGATTGAAGGAGATAAAAATGATTGAAAAAGTTTCGATGTACCACCCAGACAAGGTAGCGGACAGAATTGCAGGAGCACTTGTTGATCTTGCATACAAGCAGGAAATCAACCCGAAGATTGCCGTTGAAGTCCTTATTGGACACGGTGTATGTCACATTATTGCTGAAACCTCTGTCAGGCTTAAGAAGGCAGATGTCAAGAAGGCAGTCAAGAGAATTGCCGGAAACGTCAAGGTAGATTTTGTGCAGGTCGCACAGGATGTACATTTGGCGGGAAACCAAGATGGAGCAATTCGCTGTGGTGACAATGGTATCTTTAAGGGTATGCCCCTTACCAAGGAACAGAGAAAACTCTCACTTGTGGCGAGAGAAATTTACACCAAGTATCCCACCGATGGCAAGTATATCCTTGATGACAACAAATTGATTATTTGTCAGAGTAATGCCAAGACCGAGGACTTACAGAATATGTGCCCCAATGCCATTATCAACCCTCTCGGTGACTGGACTGGTGGTACGAATGTAGATACGGGCGCAACTAATAGAAAGCTTGGATCTGATATGGCAGATAGTGTTACTGGTGGTGGACTTCATGGTAAGGACTTGAGCAAGGCTGATGTATCAGTTAATATTTACGCTTTCTTAAAGGCACAGAATGAGAATAGACCCATCGAACTTTGTTGTGCCATCGGTGATGAAACCATCGACGGCAGACCGTATTCTGAGATTGTAAGAATTGCAAGAGATTATATTACTGCTGTTGGTGGGTTCGAAAAATTTGCCGAGTGGGGTTTGTATTAACAATACAGAATGATTGGAGATAAATAATGCGGGTATTAGAACTATTTGCAGGAACACGAAGTATTGGTAAGGCTTTTGAAAGAGCAGGTCACGAGGTCTATTCTATTGAATGGGATAAGAACTTTGAGGATATTGATTGGTATGAAGATATCGGCAAGATTACTGCTCAAGATATTATTGAGAGGTTTGGTAAACCAGATGTGATTTGGGCAAGTCCAGACTGTACATCATATTCGCTTGCCGCAATTAGCCATCATAGAGTAAAGGAAGAGGATGGCAATTTGCGTCCAATTACAGAGTACGCTAAGTTCTGCGACAAGGTTAATACACATGTACTTGAATTAATTAAAGAACTTGACCCTGCCTATTTCTTTATTGAAAACCCTCGTGGGGGATTGTGCAATATGAACTTTATGAAGGGCATTCCGAAGCATCTCGTAACATATTGTCAGTATGGCTATCCGTATATGAAACCAACCCACATCTTCACCAATTATCCGAATCCCGAATTCAAGCACTGTAAAAACGGCGCTCCATGTCACGAGTCTGCTCCGAGAGGTAGTAGAAACGGAGTGCAGGGAGTAAAGGGTTCCAAGGATCGGTCGAGAATACCCGATGCTTTGTGTGATTACATAGTCGAACTTTGTGAAAAGAATATTACAATACAAAATGATTAATAAGGAGTTGGATAAATGACAGAACAAATTTCAATGATAGAGCTCTTTTCCGGCATTGGTGCCCAGGAGCGAGCTCTTCGTCAGTTAAACTTACCCTATGAGGTAAAGCATACTTGTGATTGTGATGCAAACGCAACCTTGAGTTATGCTGCTATGAGATGGGATTTAGAGAAGGAAATGGAGACTTTTGATTTCCCTTCACAGGCACAGATGATTGAGGAGTTGCAGGCTAAGAATTTGGGTTATGACTTCCAGAAAGGCAAGCATAGCATCACGAGCAGAACACCCATTGCAAAACTGAAGCAGTATTATATTGCAGACAAACTGAGCAAGAATCTTGGAGATATTAGTAGGGTTGAAAGATTGCCTTATACAGACTTTTGGACTTACTCCTATCCTTGCACTGACCTTTCTGTGGCTGGCAAGGGCGAGGGCATGGTAAACAAGTGTGATAAGTGTGACCACTCTTGGCCTATAAATTTCGAAAACCCTAAGACCAATAATATTTGTCCAAACTGTGGTAACATTGATATTAAGAGCACCCGCTCCGGCTTGCTCGGTCAGGTTCAGAGATTGCTTACAGTATCTTATGAGGAGAATACTCTTCCTAAATACCTCTTACTTGAGAATGTTAAAAATCTTGTTGGCTCAAAGTTTAAGCCTCAGTTTGATGCGTGGGTTGGTTGGCTCGATCTGATTGGGTATAACACCTACTATAAGGTACTGAACGCTAAGCACTATGGCATTCCTCAGAATAGAGAGCGTATTTTTGCCATCTCAATTCGTAAGGATGTAGATACCAATGGCTTCACCTTCCCCGAACAGATTCCTCTGACAACTCGTCTGAAAGATGTACTCGAAAAGGATGTAGACGAAAAGTATTATTTGCCCGATGACCGTATTGAGAAGATTCTTAACTCAACCTTTATGCAAGAAAAGAAGCGCATCCAGTTTACCGATGTATGTGACACATTGCTTGCACGAGATTATAAAGACCCAAAATGTGTACCCATTGAGGAAGATGCTGAAGTTAAGCAACTGATGAATATTATGCCGACAAAAACTCGTGACAATCCTAATCAGGGCAGAGTTTATGATGTCAATGGCATTGCTCCTACTCTGACAAAAATGGATGGTGGCAATCGAGAACCTATGGTAATAGAGCAAGAACCTTTTGTTGTTGCCTCTCGTGGTAGAAATCCAGAGAATCCTTCTGATAGAACACCTGGAGCACCTACCGAACAGAGGCTTGAGCCTAACTTCAGTGGTTGCACTAATACCCTCACCTCAGTCCAGAAAGACAACTATGTGTGCGAACCTCAAGTACTTCGTGCCGAAAGAACTGAGTACGGCAAAGCAATTCGTAAGCAGTATGAGGCTGGAGAGATCGATGAAAAGATTGGCAATATGAGAGAGATGAAGCCTCGTACCGATGGAGTCTCTAATACCATTACTACTTTACTCAAAGATAATTATGTAGCAGAACCCATTATTTATGATGATTACAATAGTCGTATTAGTGCTGACCAAGATGCCATCAATACGCTTACTTGTAATTGTGGTGCATCAGCAGAACGCAATGGTGTGAAGATTATTGAACCTCAGATTGACAAGGTAGCAATAGTTGAAGACCAGTTCCCCGGCAGTAGAGATGCGAGGATTTATGCAAACTATTCTCCTACACTCAGACAAAATTGTGGTGGATTAAAAGTTGCCAAGGGTGATGTTGAAACAGAACTCTCTCCCGAACTTGTTGGTGGCATTGGAGAAAAGAATTTTGGCAAGCAGTACCGTCAGGGCAATAGAGTGTATAATTCTGAGGCGGTTGCAATGGCATTGAATGCACAGCCTGTGGGTAACACAGGAGGATATAGTTATCTGTATGCTGTGGCAGACAAGATTAAGTGGAGAATTCGCAAGCTAACTCCAAAAGAAACGACCAGATTGATGAATTTCACTGACAGAGACTATGAAGCTATGGCAAGATATGTAAGTTCGTCTGCGGTTTATAAAGCCGACGGCAATAGTATCGTCGTCGCGTGTTTAATTGCAATAATGTCTTCACTCTTCGTCGAGGATGGTTACAAGGCAGAAATATGGACTAAATATACCTTACATTTTGAAGACAAATAAGGTGTATTGATATGGGACAAACACAAAATGATTTAATAGGACAACGCTTTGGCAAGTTAACGGTCGTTAGTCAAACAGAAGATTACGTTAAACCCTCTGGAGCCCATATTAGTCAATGGTTATGTCAATGCGATTGTGGAAGTCAACCCATTGTTATAAAAAGATATAATTTATCAAACGGTATTACAACACATTGCGGTTGTTTATCAAGAAAAAAATTACCAAATGATGATGTCGTTGTTGATTTATATGTCAATCAACATAAAACCTGCAAAGAAATTTGCAGAATGTATGGTTTGAGCGAAAAGTCTAGCCACGGAGTTGCAATAATTTTACAACGAAACGGAATTGTAATACCCAAACAAGGTCGTGGCCCAGATAGTTATAGCTGGAAGGGTGGACGAATTATTAAAGGTGATGGATATTATGGCATATGGAAGCCAGAGCATGAGAGAGCGGACAATCAAGGCTATGTATATGAACATACATTGGTTTACGAAGAAAATACGGGCGAATTACCACAAAAGGGAGAAGTGTTGCATCATATAGATTTAGACAAACTGAATAATAATTTTGCGAATTTGTTTCTTTGTGGACATAAAGAACATTTAGTTTGTCATCGAAGCATTGAAAGATTAATAAAGCCTCTTTTAGAATTAGGTATTATATATTTCGATAATGGGGAGTATCACATTTCAGATGTTTATAAAACAAACAATTAAGAAAGGAATATACATATGACAGAAACATCAAAGATTTCTGAAACAACCAAGGAAATCAAAAACGCTAGCGAAGAAGAATTACAGAAGGTAATTGAAGGCTGGTACGAGCGTACTAGAACGGATGGTCTTAAGATTGGAGCAAAAATGATTAGTGCCGCCATTTATGGCATTATTCAGAAGCACACCAAAAAGGCTTCTCCAAGCCTCAGAGATTACAAACGAATGACCGATGAAATTATCAAACTCATTTCTGTGCAGCTTACAAAACAGGAGGATATAACTAATGATGGAACAGAAGAGTAATATGGTTGCACCAATTCTTGCCACCATAACGAATGAAGATATTAGGGAGTTTGCCACAGTACTTGTCGAGGGCTTGCCGGATTATATATGGCACGTCGGTGCTAGTTCCACTGGCAAATATCACCCTGCTTATAGCTTAGGAGAAGGCGGTCTTATGAGGCATCAGATTGCCGTGGTAAGATTTCTTAACTTCTTTTTTGAGCTTGAGCAGTATAATACCAAGTTTACAAGCAGAGAAATGGATTTAATGCGTGTGGCGGGTCTCGTACACGATGGCAGAAAGAGTGGAGAGCAGGCAGATTATGAGCGTTCTAAGTTCACCAAGTTTGCCCATCCTATTCAGATGGCAAATGTAATTAGAAGTTTTGACGGCAAATATCTCAATCACGATGAAATTGAGTTTATTGCAAAATGTATCGAATCTCATATGGGACAGTGGAATGTAGACCGTAAAAGCGGTGAAGTACTAGACAAGCCAACAAGTGATTATCAGCATTTCGTTCATCTTGCTGATTATTTAGCAAGCCGAAAAGACCTAACGATGGCCTTTGATAATTATGAACAGCCTAAAGTCGAACTTCCGGACGTCAATGAGTATGTTGTGAATTTCGGTAAGCATAGCGGAACGAAACTTGTAGACCTGTTTAGGACGCACAGAGATTATTGCTCTTGGCTCAAAGAGAATGTGCAGAGAGAGCCTTTGCAGAGTCTTCTTAAACAGCTTGAAAAGCAGGAGGCAGATGATATATGACAGTAATCGGATGGACTGGCTCGTTTGATGATATATGCCCAACGGCAACTTTTACAGATGAGCGCAGACGAGCTTTAATAGAGCGTATTCGTAAGAGAAAATACAACTTTAATCATATGGATCATCAGTTTTTGCCTTACTGTTGTCCAGTATATAATGATAAGACAATTTGTGTACTTACCAAGCCTCAATGGGATACTGTTATGTCCGAGGCATATGCCGACACTCCAAGAGGAGCGAGATTTATGCCTCAGGATGCCATTACTAGACCTCCTAAGAAAGGCATTCTGTACGAAAAAGAAAAATTCGAAGAGGAAGGAGACCACAACAATGGATAACAATGAAGTTCGTGTTCTCGGATATTGTGTTGAATGTGGCAATGAAATCACCGATGAAATGCAGACTTATTATTGCAACGAAGACGGTGAGTGCCTCTGTAGCACCGAATGTCTCTTAGAGCATTATAACATTACAAAAATTGAGGTATGATTATGCAATCTATAAAAGATTTTATTGCTCTGTTTGATAACGACGAGAAATATATAAATGGTCTGTGTTATTGGTTTGCCTATATTCTCAAGGGACGTTTTCCAGAAGGTGAAATTTGGTATGACCAAATAATGAATCATTTTTATTTTGTAGTTAATGACTCTGCATTCGATGTTCGTGGGCAAGTAATTCTGCCAAGCACAGCAATGAAATGGAGCGAGTATGAAGAATACGACGCTTTAGATTATCAAAGAGTGGTTAGATATTGTATTTTAAAAGAGGGTGATGAAATATGAAAATTATTAATGCAGGCTATGAATTTATTAATGAGAATTCTATATTAAAAAAGATTGAATTGGCGGGCAGAGTTTGTTATAAGTCCGAAGATAAAATATCCGAGGATAGTGCTAAAACCTTTATTTCCAACATCATTAAAAGAGGACACGAGGCAGTTTTAGAGCACGGTTCTTTCTGCTTTGAGGTTGATGCAGAGGTATTTGATGGCATACTTGATTCCGAGCGTTTTTTGGAAAACAAGGGTTTTACATCTTTTCTTCGCCATACCAGCATCAACAGTTATTTAATATCTGGAAATGTGCGTGCATGGCGTGAGTTTTTAAAAGCACATTTTAAATATATTACAACTATTCCAGGATATATGAAAGATTTTATTTTAAGCAATCCTATATTATTTCCAGAATTTCAATATGAGGGAAACTTTAATATTTTACACGGGATGTTTAGACTCGTTGATACTTCACAACTTACCAATCCTATAGAGATTCGTACTCATCGTGATGAAACTGTAAAGTTTATTGTTGACCGTGGTATTTCTCACGAAATAGTTAGACATAGACCCTCTAGTTATTGCCAAGAAAGTACTCGTTATTGCAATTATTCTAAAGATAAATTTGGTAATGAAATTACCGTCATCAATCCCTGTTTTTGGAGAAAAGATGAAGAAGAAAACAAAGAGTATATTAAATATGCTGTTTGGAAAAGAAGTATGAAAGAAGCAGAAAATGCATACTTCGAATTGCTTTCTATGGGAGCTACTCCACAAGAAGCACGGTCGGTTTTGCCCACTGAATTAAAAACAGAAATAGTGATGACTGCAAATATTGGGGAGTGGTATCATTTTGGTAAATTACGCACAAGCACTGCAGCACATCCTCAAATAAGAGAAGTTGTCATACCTTTATTAAACGAATTTCAGAAGAAGCTTCCAGTAATTTTTAATGATATCGAGGTGGAGTAAATGAATAACAAAGAACACACATTATTATGTGTTATGGGTCGTACTTCATCGGGCAAGGATACACTTGTCAATAAGTTATGTGAGCGCACGGGTCTCCGTGTAATTACATCCCACACAACTCGGTCTCGCAGAACCAATGAGGGAGATACTCACATTTTTTCCACACGAGATGTTTATGAACAAATGAAATCTGAAGGTAATGTCGCTGCTTTTACTGAAATTGCTGGCAACATCTATTGGACAACCATAGATCAGCTTTATCAGAATGATATTTATATTATCGACCCATATGGCGTCAAAACTTTACGCGACCTCAATCTACCTGATCTTCATATCGTAACAGTATATATCAACACACCAGATGCCATTCGTGAAGAGAGAGCACTCAACAAGCGTGGGGATGATAAGTCAAAATTTCGCACTAGAGATTTTGCAGAGCGTGGTCAATTTAGAGAAATGCTGAAAAACGCTGATTTTGATTATGCCGTTTGCAATCTTGATTTTGCCAAGGCATACTCAGTGCTTCGTTGGATTTCGCAGGTTGAGGGAGTTTGGAAAAACAGCCAGGAGGACACTACGGAATGATTATTATGTGTGATATAGACAATGTGTTAAACAATTTAGCCGAACAGTCTATTGCATTCCATAACAAGAGAAGTGGCAAAAACATTCAACTTGCAGATCTCGTTACATATCATTGTGAGGACTGCCTACCTCCCGACGATGCCGAGGGTATTATAGCCACATTTAAAGAAAAGGCACTGTGGGATTCACTCACTCCGTCAGTAGGGTCACAGCATGCTTTAAAGCATCTCATTCGTCAAGGTCATCGTATTTATCTAGCAACCGCCACAGACCCCATCAATTTCAATTGGAAGATGGATTGGTTGCAAAAATATTTTCCCTTTATCCCTTCGGATAATGTTATTCGAATTATCGATAAGTCACTGCTGAAATGCGATGTTATGATTGATGACCATCTTGATAACCTTATTGGGAATATATGTGAACGCATCGTGATTGATGCACCTTGGAACAGAAGTACCTCAAAAGATTTTTCTTATAGTTTATATCGTGCCCACAATTGGGACGATGTTATAAAATTTATTAATGATATTGAAAGGAAAAACAAAGAATGGGAAAAGTAATTTTATATCAACACGGATGCCCTAAATGTAAGGTGCTGAAAATGAAGCTTGATAAGAAAAACATCCAATATGAGAATATTAGCGATGTAGAAGTAATGAAGGCTAAAGGGTTCCAGGAAGCACCGAAGCTCGAAGTCGATGGAGTAGTTATGAATTTTGCTGAGGCAGTTAAATGGATTGGAGAGCAGTAAGATATGGATATTGAACTTAAATTCAACAAAGACTTTGAAAGAGCATTAAACACACTCAGAGAGAAATATGGTGAAGACTTTGAAATTCTTAACGGTATTCATAACTCACAGATGAATTTTTCAGATTTTATTGATGCTTTTGTAGACAAAAATGTAGCAGATGTAACTATTGATGCTAATGCCAACGCTTCCAACAAAGACATTGCATCGTTTCGTAGTGAAAAGGGTAAGTCAATAGATAAGATGATTGCAGCCAATAAAATTTTCCACGAAATTAAAAAGAAGTATGGTCTGAAGACTGCTAAAGAATGGCTCGAAACAGAATATACTGGCGGCTTCTATCTGCACGATTTCCCCTCTACTACCTATGTTCCTTATTGTTATGCTTATGACCTAAGTAGACTTGCTACCGAGGGACTGTTCTTTTTGAAGAATTATAATTCACAGCCTCCAAAGCATCTTACTACATTCATCGATGATGTGATCGAGTTTATTAGCTTTATGAGCAACCGATCTTCTGGTGCGGTCGGCATTCCTAATATCCTCGTATGGACTTATTATTTCTGGAAGAAGGATTGTGAAAGTGGATTTATTATCAATAATCCCGATTATTATATCCGACAGTCGTTCCAGAAGCTCATTTATAGGCTCAATCAGCCTTTTATGAGAATAGACCAGAGTGCCTTTGTTAATGTTTCTATTTTTGATAGAGAGTACTACGAAGCACTCTTTGGTGGTCTTGAGTTCCCTGATGGCACATTTGCTATTGATTATGTGGACGAGTTTATTGAGCATCAGAAAATCTTTATGGAAGTCGTATCCAAGATTAGACAGGAAAATATGTTCACCTTCCCCGTGCTAACATATTCTCTTCTGTATAAGGACGGCAAATTTGTAGATGAAGAGTTTGCTAGATGGTGCTCCGACCATAACTGCAAGTGGAACGATTCTAACTTCTTTGTAAGTGGAGATGTAACAACTCTTAGTAATTGTTGCAGACTGCTTTCCGATACCTCTAAGCTCAAGGGCTTCATTAACTCTATTGGTGGCACGGCATTAAGTATTGGTTCGGTAAAGGTCAATACCATTAACCTTGTTCATATTTTCTACGAGCTTGGTGATGAAGTGTCTGAGAAAAAGTATCTGAATCTTCTTAAAAAGAGAACTACATTGTGTTGTAAGGTACTCGATCGAGTAAGACATATTATTAGTCGCAACATCGAAAAACGCCTATTGCCTAACTATTGTGAAGGTGGCATTGAGATGGATAAGCAGTATTGCACCGTTGGTATTCTCGGCCTCTATGAAACGATGGAGAAGTTTGGTTATATAGAGACTGATGAATTTGGCAATAAGTTCTATACCGAAAAGGGAATGGATTTTGCCGGCAAGATTTTCGATGTGCTGAATGAAACTAAGGACAGCTTTACTGATGAGTATTCATTCAATATAGAATCTGTGCCTGCTGAACAAGCAGCCGTCAAGCTTTGTGCCAAGGATAATATTCTTTTCGATGTGCGTGATAACTTTATTTATAGCAATCAGTGGATCCCTCTGACTGAGAAATGTACCATCAATGAGAAGATTAGAACAAGTGCAATTCTCGATAATAAGTGTTCAGGTGGAGCGATTGCTCATATTAATATCGACAACAATTTCCCCAACACCGATATGGCATGGGAGATGCTTAACTACATTGCTAGTCAGGGTGTAATCTACTTCTGTTATAACACTAAGATTAATGTTTGCCAGAACCATCACGGCTTTGTAGACAGTGAGATTTGCCCCGAGTGTGGAGAAAAGGCTTGTGATACATATCAACGTGTAGTTGGATTCTTAACTCCATCCAAGTCTTATAGCAAGGAAAGATTTAAAGAGTTCTCTGCTAGGCAGTGGTATGATACCGCGGCAATGTATGGTGAAACTTCACTGATGGGTGAGTAAATGAGTATAAATATAACTATCAAAGAACTTCGTGATGAAGATTTTACAAGTTATAAAAAACCATCGATGGTGATAGGATTCCCTCGCTGTAGTTGGAAATGCGAAAAGATGTGTGGAATGCGAGTGTGTCAAAATGGTGCACTCGCACAAGCACCCGACAGAATCATTGGAGTAAAAACTATTGTAAATAGATATGTAAACAATCCAATAACATCGGCAATTATTATGGCTGGATTAGAACCGTTTGACTCAGAGGCAGACCTCCAAATACTGATCACTTATCTTAGAGTATCTACCCAAGATGATATTGTGATATACACTGGATATACAAAAGAAGAAATACAAGAACGAGAGATTTATAGCTATCTATTAAATGCAAAGAATATCATTATTAAATTCGGCAGGTTTGTCCCAAATCAACCACCACATTATGATGAGGTCTTAGGAGTTAAACTAGCTAGTGATAACCAATATGCGGAGGTGATATCGTAATGGCTAAATATAAAATAGTACTTGGCGACGATAAAGAGTTAATTGCAGAGGTAAATAGACAACTCCAAGAAACTAGAGGATATTGTCCCTGTGCACTAGAGTGGAACGAAGATACAAAGTGTTGTTGCAAAGCATTCAGAGAATCCCTTACACGAGGCGAAGAGATAGAGTGTAATTGTGGCAAATACAAAATTATCAAAGTAGAAGATTGAAAGGATTATATAAAATGGAAATCAAGATTAAGTATTTTACTGATAAGATTGACAAGCTCTGTTATATCGATGGTAAGTCAGATTGGATAGATCTCAGAGCAGCAGAAACCGTTGAACTTAAGCAGGGAGAGTTTAAACTTATTCCTTTAGGAGTTGCGATGGCTCTTCCGAAAGGTTATGAGGCACATATCGTACCGCGAAGTTCTACATACAAAAACTTTGGAGTAAGGCAAACCAATAATATGGGCGTGATTGATGAGTCATATTGTGGGCCGAATGACCAATGGTTTTTCCCTGCTCTTGCAGAAAGAGACACTGTGATTAATGTTAACGACCGTATTTGTCAGTTTAGAATTATAGAACATCAGCCGAAGATTGAATTTGTTGCTGATTCCCTCGAAGATAATGCCGACCGAGGTGGACACGGTAGCACCGGAATCAATTAATAATTGAAAGGATCAACGATAAATGAAAAACACAGAAATTATTTTTGTTATTGATAAGAGTGGCAGTATGAGCCATCTGACAAATGATACGATTGGTGGTTTTAATGGCTTCATTGCCAGTCAAAAGGCATTAGAAGGCAAGGCAACTCTAACTACGGTCTTATTTGACACGACATGGAAGCTTCTGCACGATGGAGTGGACATCCAAGAGGTTAAAGAGATGACTAGTACCGATTATGTAGCTAGTGGTGGCACGGCAATGCTTGATGCTATCGGTGACATCATTAATCGTGTTCAAGATAGACATGATGAACTAGGTGCTGAAAAGCCTGAAAAAGCACTCTTGATTATTACAACAGACGGAGAGGAAAATTCAAGTCGTAAGTTTACTAAGAGTCAAATTGAGAAAATGATTAAACATCAGACAAATGGACATGGATGGGAAGTTATGTTCCTCGGCGCTAATATGGATGCTGTTAAGGAAGCTGAAAGTATTGGTATTGCTACAAATCGTTCTGTTACATATGACTGGACCACGATGGGCACTAAAGCGATGTATGACACTATTTCAGTGAGTGCATGTGCTGCTAGATGTGATAAGCTTGATGGAGACTTTGACCTATCGGCAACATATAAGGCCGCCGTTGTTGACAATGCAAGTGTAGATGCAGTAAATGCTATCAATTCTCAGCTCGCAACAGATATCAGCATCACAACAATAAACTAAACTAATTAAATAGTGGTGGTAGTAATATCACCACTTTTCTTTTTAGGAGGTATATATGAGATTAAAAATTCATTATGTACAATCAGAAGAAGAAGCAAAACGAAGACGAGAACAATACAAAATGATTGGTGAAAAAGTATATATAGTCATTAGTGGCAAAGAGGATATAAAAGAAAATTTAAAAGATTTTATAAAAGCTAGATAATACTGGAAATTTATTTATCAACAATGTTATAATAGAACTAATAACAATGTGAGGTGAATATAAATGTTAAGTAATAAAATTCAAATTGTAGTAGCATATTGCAGATTATCAAGAGAAGACGGAGACAATGAAAGTGTCAGCATAGCCAATCAGAAAAAAATCATCGAAGCATTTGCTAAAGAACATAACATGATTATCAGTGATTTTTATATAGACGATGGTGTTAGTGGCTATATAATGGATAGACCAGACTTTAATAGATTAAAAATGGACTTAAACACAGGCAAGGTAGATGTGGTAATTGTAAAAGACCTCTCAAGATTAGGGCGGCATAATGCGAAGGTACAATTGTTTTTGGAAAATATTTTAGAGACAGGCAAGAGAGTTCTGACCATTGGTGAGGGATATGATACTTTTAGTCCAAAAACTCATGATATGGCAGGTGTTCATACGCTAGTGAATGAAATGTATGTGCGTGATGCTAGTAGAAAAATAAGAGCAGCAATTGATATAATGCAACAAGAGGGCAAATATATTAGTTCAGTTCCTTATGGATATTATCTTGATCCACTAAGAAAAGGAATGTATCACATTGATGAAACCTGTGCTATGTATGTAAGAGAAATGTTTAATATGTATCTAGACGGAATGGGTGTCAATGCTATTGCAAAGGAGTTCAAACAAAGAGGCATACCAACAAAAAGTATGGTAATCAAACAAAGATTAGAAAGGCTTGGAAGAGTGTATCGCGGAACACCTACAGATATTTGGGCGCCAAATGTTGTCCGAGCAATGCTTAAAAACGACTTCTATATTGGTACACTAACCCTTGGCAAAACTAAAAAGCGCTCTATAAAAGGTAAACCAATTAGACAACCAGAAGAAAGCCATCATGTGTTTAAAGA
The DNA here is from genome assembly GCA_045119815.1 of Paludibacteraceae bacterium. Classification (GTDB taxonomy): domain Bacteria; phylum Bacteroidota; class Bacteroidia; order Bacteroidales; family Paludibacteraceae; genus Colicola. The sequence goes on from JBGVEC010000203.1 coordinate 159,620, forward strand.
TGCACACGAGGCAATAATAGATAAAGCTACATTCAAAGCAGCTCAAGATACAATGGTAAGTAGGTCTAAAACAAATTATCGGGGTAAAAGAATACAGACAAGACAAAATATTTTTACTGGTGTATTATACTGCAATGATTGTGGAACAAGACTAACATCAACACAGAACAGACCTAATACTAGGTATGTTTGTAGGACATACAATTTTTATGGCACGAGCGAATGTAGCAGTCATACAATTACAGAAAGTGAATTAACAGAAGCCGTAATATATTTTTTAGAACATTGCAGAGAGAATTTAAGTGAAGCTATTAATGATTTAGATAAAATAATTCAAAACAACTCCAAGAAATCAAACGGAAATGTTATAGAGGTCTTAAAAAAAGACATTCAAAAAGTTGAATATGAAATAAAAGTTCTCTTAGAACAAAAGATGCGTGATACTATAAAAAATCCAGCCATGGTTGACGTTATAGATAGTACATATTCAGGTATGATAAATGAAAAATATACTCAAATAAATACATTCAAAACTCAGCTTGAAGATTATCAAAGAGATGCTTTGAGGGGAGATACAGTGCATCAAGATTTAAATTCTGCAATGGCAATATTAGAAGATATTATCAACACAAAGCAAATTACTAAAAGGCAAGTTGCCACAATTATAGATAAAATAGTAGTGTATAACGATGGCGGCTTAGACATATACTTAAAAGGAAATCTACATGAATTGTGTACCAATTACATTCAAATGAAAAACTTAGATAAAGATAAAATACTACAAGAAACAATTTCTTATATAGAACAATACCCAGATGAAATCAATATGACAAAAGCTTGGAAATATACAAAAGCACAAGATATTAAAGTTGGCTATGACAACTATAATAAGATATTTAAAAAGTTAATAGACTTTGGATATTTAGAATCAAAGGGATATAATAAGGGGTATATATTAGTGAAGCCAATTGACGTGTTAAAAAATGATTTCGACAATAACATTGTCATGGCAAGCTCCATGAGGGTGACTAAGAACAATGTGACAATAAGAATCATCAATAAGATTTGTGAGTGGGTGAAAAGTCTAGAACAGGCTAAAAAGAAGAATGTATTTTAAATGTGGCTGCCGATTGGCGGTCTTCTTTTTTTGCGTAAAAAAATAGAGCCGCATAAGCGACTCTAATTATTTAGTAGTCCAAGCAAAATATCCCTTGGATTTACTGGGGTAGTGGGTTGTGTCATTTGCCTCTCCATAAACGACAAACCTTTTAGTGGCTGAATGGTTGGAGATTGATGAATAATTGTGTTGTTTATATTCTGAACAGTTTCTTCGAATTTATTCTTAAACTTTTCAAGACGCTTCATTGGCCATTGAAGACCAGATGCTATAACTATTGTTGTGGCTTCAGAAATGCCCGAAAAAACATCATATATACCAACAAACTCTTTGGTGATAGAGTTGATATCAAGAGAACGGTTGCTTGTAGAAATCCCTAAGTAGTAAGCATTTTTAGACTCAATTTTAGCATATATTCCGTTGTGTAAACTATGCACGATTTCTGGGGCAGTACTTTTAGCTTTACTAAGTTTTCCTATAACCGTAACTCCTGGACAAGATAATATCTGCTTTCTTTCTGCCATATCAATATTGCCATACACACTTGAATTTTTAAGATTAATAAAAGCATCAAATTCATTGACGAATTTCTGATTAATAGCAAACTTATCATCATTGGCATTATCTAATAAAAAGGTTGCTCCCAGTCCTTGTATAGACATAAGTTCAGCACAAGTGTTATATGCATTTTCACACGCTTTAGCCGACTCAACGGTTTCATCAGGAAGTACAACGACCGGAATGCATACTTTCCCAGTTTGAGAAAGATATCGAAGAATAGGGGTCGAGAGGCCACTGCCAGTGCCGCCCGAAGAACTACATAAAACCAAAATATACTTTTGAGTTAAAATGCTATTGATTTTTTCAATTATATCTTGGAAAGACTCTGTAGCGAGTTGAAGCACCTTTCTCCGATCCTTAGCGGCTCCATCAGCACCATCAATATGAATTTTATGAACCCCTTTAACAGTATTCAAATCTTCTGTGCTAGTGTTTAAATAAACAGTTGTATATTGCTTTTGTTCACAGAGGGAAGCGATATTACTTCCACATTGTCCTAATCCTAAAATACCAAATTGCTCTCTCATTACAACATCTCCTTTAATTTTTCTATACCTAATGTGGTTATAAAGTAAGTATTAAATTGTCCGTCTTTAACACCTTGTCGAATCAATTCATTGTTATGAAGAAACTGTATTGCTCGAAGTAAGGTTGTATAACTTTTCCCAATTGGGCAATAATCATTAATATATTGCATTGTAACTGCTTTGCCTGCCGAGGTTGCCTCTAATTTGGATAAAACTGACAGTAAAATCAAGTGTGTGCGACTAAACGCCATTGATAACCACTCCCCTTCCGTGTATGTGCAAATAAGTGCAAGCACCACCATAAAAATATGATAGCACCTTGCTAGCACTGTTGTCAAGCACCTTGCAATCACTTTTTGATTTTGTTATAATCTTTTTGAGGTGATTAACTATGGTTATGAAAGAGGGAACACAGTCAATCTATCTACGAGTTCCAAAAGACTTAAAGTTGCAAATAGAAATGGAGGCTGTCAGACAGGGGAGGTCGGTCAATAATCTAATTACATATATTGTCGTTGAATATTTAAAAAATCAAAAAAAATAGGGATACAGAAATTAATCTGTATCCCTTTATATAGTTTACTTTTTGTTGACATTTATAGATTTGGATGCATTTACAATAGCATCTATCATAGCACTAATAGCTTCCATATCAACATCATAATTCAATGAGCTCTCAAGTGCTTGAACACTGTCTAGAACATATTTCTTCTTTTCTGCCCCAGTCGAAAAATTCGCCTCGGCTTCTGTCATCAAACGAAGAAGCAGTTGCATCAAAGGTGCCCAGTTCTTTGCTCTAACGGAATCCTTAATGACTTGTATTAATTTAATAACTAATGGTATGCATGTGGCTATACCCGTTAATATTGCTACAATTATTTCGAACCAAAAACTTACATTTTCCATAATTCATATCTCCTTTTTAATCATTTTGTGTTGTTTAATCATTCCGTTTATGATAAGCTGGAAAACTTTGTTGATTATAATATTGGGTAATGAAATCAAATTCTGCATCACCTTCATGATTTTGATGAAGGGTGTCTTTATATTTGTGATAAATAGCTCTGATATGCTCCATTTCTTCGGGATGCAATCTAATACCCCTACGGCATCTATTACCACAATCAAATAGCTCTGCACGAATTCTGTCTGCCTCATTATCTAAAACATTTTTCTCAACACGTGTTAATCGATCTTCTAAACACTTATTATTTTCTAATAATTTGTCTATTTTTTTATCCATTTTATCTATTTTTTCGTCTCTTTTTGTATCTATTGATTTTTTCGTAATTGAATCAATAAGCCGCTGTCGTAGTGGTTTAACGATTGTTGTTAATAACCCTAAACAAGTCATAATACAACCAACAATGGCGGCAATATTTTTCACGATCTCCATTATAAACACTCCTATTATTAATATTTTAACTTTGTTTATCTTTTAAGAGCTCTTGCACCATTGCCTCCAATTGAGCAACACGCTGCTTTAATTCTTCTGTCTCTGATAACAGTGGTTCTTCTGAAGTATCATTTGTCGGCTGATATTCTTCAAAAATTTCTTCGAAGGTTGTACCGTCTATATTTTTGAGTTTAAAAGATTTTCCCATCGCTTGTTGTTCAAAAAACATATTATATATTTCATCGGATATCGGTTCATCCATATCGGTGATAATATTAATACTGTCATCTTTAAAACAAATTTCGTTTAAATCATTTATTCCAACAAATTTCATATATACCACCTCATTTAATATCCTATAATGAAATATTTACATAGTGACTGATAGTTTGCCGCCAACGTAGCACCAGTAGAATGACTTAAATATATTGTAGCACCAGAACGACTATCATTCGGATACACTTCGACTCTATGGAATGCTCTAGTAGCATTTTGTCCTCCAGCGTAAACAATGTTATTTGGAAAGGTGATAGGGAAAGTTACAGTTGCCGTCACAGATGTATTTGCTGTATGTGTGATTGTATAACTACCCCATGCAATGATTAAGCCGGATGGTAACTTTTGGTAACCAGCACTTTCTAAGCTATGTGATTGTCTACCAGATTTAATAGCCCAAGCACCATAAGTCCACACATTGGCAGTTGCTCCCGTAGAAACAGATCTATGATATGTGGTTCCACCAACTGTGGTATATTCTTGTGAAATGTAACTCCAAGGTGAGCCATCGTACCAACTTCCAGCACAATGATATACGATTAAAACACCTGATTCTGCGGTTGGTCTATTTGCAACTGTTTCAACAATAGTATTTCCAGTAATTATATATGTGCCTGGTGTTATATAAGAATTAAAGTCCGCATTCTTTGGTATGATTGTAGCACCGTGTAAGTTATAAACACTATTGCTATCCACAACTCCATCAACCGCCAAGTTTCCTCGTATCCTAGTATCCCATCCAACATCAAATAGGTTACTTGTTTCAGCCATTTTACCAATAGCAACACCTTTACCAGATGCCAACATATTAAATGCTCGTTCTGCGGATTTTAATGGCACTTCAATGCTTGCTGTTGCTCCATATGAATCCGTGATAGTAAACTTAATTAAATATGAGTTACTAATCGATAAAGCGCCACCTCCATAAACACCTGTAGCAGGATTATTTAAGTTAGTAGCACTTTGTATTGTAGTAGCAGTCGAATATGTACTGCCATTATTACTGCTGTATGCTGCCGTAACAGTTCGAGTATTTTTTCCATTAACTGAAGAATATGTTGAGTTCACGGTGTAACTAGCATATGTACCACTTTGGGAAAGTGTACCAGTCGATGTACTTCGTTGTACAGTAATAGCACCAAAAGTGGGTGGACCATATGGATACACATATATCTGTACGGTTTTACTTGCTTTTCGTCCACGAGCATCCTCAACCTCTACTTTATAAGTCAATGTTCCCGATGACCGAATTGTAGACGTAATCCATGTAGCCGATGTAGAATTAGATGAAGTTCCCGTGGCAACAATATCTGGTCCAGAGTATGTGTAAGACTTAATACTACTTCCACTACCTGCGGTAGCAGTAGTTGTTAATTTTGTTGCTGATTTACCTTGTACATATAAACCACCCAATCCACCACTATGAATTGCCGCCGTAAAAGCACTGATTGACGGTACAACACTTGTTGGCACATTGGCCGTTACAACCTGATAAACCGTCGCTACATGTGTACCATTCGACTGATAAGTATGCAAATAAACAACTATAGAACCACTTGTGCTGCCTGGGAACCAAGAATGTGATATAGAATAATTTTTAACATTGGTGCCTGCTGGGATAAAATCACTAGAATATACTATTGTAGCACCAACCTTAAACTCTACTTTATGCTTAAATGTAGAATTAGCAGGAGTAATGGTTACAGTTAAATCCGAACCTGTATTAACAGAGCTTGGCACTGATAATCCCGAAGCACGAGGAATGGTTGTTAATGTAAGTGTTTGGTCGAGTGTTAATGTGCTAATAGACACTCCACTGTAAGAACCATTCAATACAAAAGTACCCTTAATTCTACAACTACCTTGACCCGTCGTATCGTTATGTTGAATTGTTACTGTTTTTGTAGCTAAAGTCGTTTCGGTAACCGTATTGCTTGATTGAGAAATTTTTTTTGTATAATTTATCTGATTACCAGCAACGGAAAGATAAGATCCACTTAAAGCAGTGGCATTAACTGATTTATGTCTTAATTTAAGTGTTACCGTCACCGTTGAAGAGTTATTTGCTATATTTTGTTCATATGAA